>JANMOK010000210.1:0-4567 GCA_031369165.1 Paracoccaceae bacterium | reverse complement strand
CGGCATAATCAGCGCCAATCTGGCCCAAGCCGGCTTCGGCAGTTTCAAAGCTTATCGAATTGAACCCCGAAAGATTAAGCCATTGCGTGATTGAATCGCGCATGTCGGCTTCATCGTCGATGACGGCAATGGTCATGGTATCTTGCATGTCTTACTCCGCTGCGGCCTTGACTTGATCCAGCCTTGGCAATTGCAGTTCAAATACGGCCCCAGTTCCTTCGCGTCGATTACGCGCCACCAGCCTTCCGCCCATCTCAGACGCAATTCCGGCGGAAATGGCAAGCCCCAGTCCGATGCCTTCACCCGGCTTTTTCGTGGTAAAGAACGGCTCAAACAACTGATCGGCATCGACAATACCTTCGCCATTGTCGCGGATGGCCAAGGTGACAGTTTCCCCGGGGATGAGCAAAATGTCGATTTGCGGCGCATCGCGGTGCTTGCTGGCGTCGATGGCGTTTCTTAACAGATTCACAATGATCTGCTCCAATCGCAAGCTATCGCCCAAAACCATCACCGGTTCCTTGGGTAAAGTTTTGGCAATTGTTACAGGCATCTGCTTTAACTGTGGCGCCATCAATGCCAAGGAAGAGGAAATTGAATCGCGAACGTCCAAAGGACGCAGGTCCTCGCTGGTTTTCCGGGCATAGGATTTGAGCTGGCGGGTAATCGCGCCCATGCGTTCAATCAGATCGTCAATGCGCTGAAAACTTGTCAAAGCCTCCGCCGAACGTTTGCGCTGCACCAGCAGCTTCGCCCCGGCCAAATAGGTGCGCATGGCGGCAAGCGGTTGGTTCAATTCATGGCTGACCGCCGCGGACATTTGGCCCAGGGCCGCCAGTTTGGAGGCTTGCTCCAAGCTTTGTTCGGCATTTTGCAAGGTCTGCTGGACTTTTTGACGCTCGGAAATTTCTTCGGAGAGGCGACGGTTCAAACCGCGCAGTTCGATGGATTCCCGGCGCAACATCAATGACTGTCGCTGAACGCGACGCGCCAGCAGGTAGAGCGCCAGCGCTGCAAGCAATGCCAATGTCATGATTTCGAGCGCAAGTACCGCGTTCACCCGCACACGCACTTGATCCAGCGGCGAAAAATAGGTCAGTCGCCAGCCGCGAAATCCGATTTTGGTTTCGGTGCGCAGGAATTTCTGCCGATCCAGCAACACATATGGCTCGTCTGCCGCGCTGATACGGGCGAGGCTGAGGGCGCGGCGCATTGCCGAAGCCTCGGTCTCCAATTTCAACAATTCGGTCAAGGGCTGAAAACGCCAGGACTGGCGCGTGGTCAGCAGAACGATATCCTCGGAATCGGTGACTACGGCATTGATGCCCGAACTGCGCCAGGCAATTTCCAGCGGCTGCAGATCGACAGAAACGATGATGACGCCCAATACGCTTCCAGCATCTTCGATTTTGCGCGCGTAATAGAATCCATTGAACCCGCTCGCCGGAGTGCCGTGGACGAAGACCGTGCCATTTTCGCGCAAAGCATCGGAATAGTAGGAAAAATCGCGAATGGTTGCGCCAAGCTGGGTGCGCTCGCTGGCGGCAACGATTTGGCCCGCGATGTCGGCCAACAAGATTGTCGAGGCACCAATTTCGTTTTGGTAGCTGACCAGTCGCTGCGTGGTGTTTTGGTAGTCGGCCGAGCGCAGCGCGGAAATCAGCGTCGGATCGCGTGAAAGAACAAACGGAAGTACCGCGTGGCGCTGCAATATTGATTGAATGTTGGTCGTCTGTGCCGCAGCGCGGATCAAGGATTCATTGCGCAGCGCCTCGGAAAACCGCCCTGTCAGATAGGAATTGCTGGCCCATATGATGGCAACAGCCCACAGGAGGCCGGTCAGCGCGACCAAGCGGGTCAGTTTGGGGGTCCGCAATGCGCGGGCCCATAATTTGCGGTTCAGTTTCGCCATGAGCGCAGTTTATCGTAACATTGACCCGACGGGAACACCTTGCGCCAATTCAGGCCGTTGCGAGCGTTTCGGCAAGGCCTTGGAACAGGGCAAATCCCTGCGTCGAACCCAGAGCGGCGTCGCTGGCGCGTTCGGGATGGGGCATCATTCCCAATATGCGACGGTTCTCCGACAAGATGCCAGCAATATTGTCGGTGGAACCATTGACCTCTTCGCCATAGCGAAACGCGATGCGGTCGTTGTCTCGCAATTTAGCGATGACGTCGGGCGCTGCGACATAATTGCCGTCGTGATGGGCGACGGGAATTCGAATGTTTTGACGTTTTTGAAAGGCTGAAGTGAACAGGGAATCGGTCGTTTCGACGGTTAAATTGACGTCGCGACAGACAAAATCGAGCGTCAAATTGCGCATTAGCACGCCGGGGAGCAGCCCGGATTCGACCAATACTTGAAAGCCGTTGCAGATGCCCAAAACGTGGCCGCCGCCGGTGGCAAAAGCGACAACGGCTTGCATTACCGGTGAACGGGCAGCGATGGCCCCGCAACGCAAGTAATCCCCAAACGAAAACCCGCCGGGTATGGCAACCAGGTCCAGTCCCATTGGCAGCACCGGCTCTTTGTGCCAGACCATTGTTGTTGGGCGGCCAGTGGCTTTTTCCAGCGCAACCGCCAAATCCCTGTCGCAATTCGAACCGGGAAAAACGATTACCGCCGCCCGCATCAGACGATCTCGACCGAATAGTTTTCGATGACGGTGTTGGCGAGCAGCTTTTCGCACATCGATTTGACGGCAATTTCTGCCGCTGCTTGGTCGGTTTCGTCCAAATTCAGTTCGATGACCTTGCCTTGGCGCACGCCCGCGATGCCCGCAAAACCGAGGGTGCCGAGCGAATGCCGGATCGCTTCGCCCTGCGGGTCCAGCACGCCGGGCTTGAGGGTGACAAACACGCGTGCCTTCATAGAACCCTCTCAGTGAACCAGTTTCGGACCGGTGGTCGGAATATTGCCCTTCGGCAGCACGCCCAGCCGCCGCGCCACTTCGGTATAGGCATCGCTGAGCGAGCCAAGATCGCGGCGGAACACGTCCTTGTCCAGCTTTTGGCCCGTTTCGATATCCCAAAGCCGGCACGAATCGGGGCTGATTTCATCGGCAACGACCAGACGCTGGAAATCACCGTCAAAGACCCGGCCAATTTCGATCTTGAAATCGACCAGTTTGATGCCAACGCCCAACAGCAAGCCCGACATGAAGTCGTTGACCCGTAGGGCTAACGCAACCATGTCATCAAGGTCCTGTTGCCCAGCCCAGCCGAAGGCAACGATATGTTCCTCGGTCACCAGGGGATCGTGCAGTTCGTCGTTCTTGAGGTAAAATTCAATGATCGGCCGGGGCAGGGGGGTGCCTTCTTCGATGCCAAGCCGTTTGGAAATGGAACCGGCGGCGACGTTGCGCACCACCACTTCCAGCGGAATGATCTCGACCGAGCGGATCAGTTGTTCGCGCATGTTCAAACGGCGGATAAAATGCGTCGGCACGCCGATGGAATTGAGGCCGGTCATGAAATATTCGGACAGCCGGTTGTTGAGCACACCTTTGCCGTCGATGATTTCCTTCTTGGCCCCGTCGCCTGCTGTCGTGTCATCCTTGAAATGCTGGAGCAACGTATCAGGTTCCGGCCCTTCATAAAGAATCTTGGCCTTGCCTTCATAAACCATTCTGCGTTTGGCCATGCTGCTCTCCCAGAATGAACAAGGGCAGGGTCAGCGCGCTGCCCTGCTTTCTTTCCCGCTCTATAGGCAATAGGGCGCGGGCACACAAGGATTCGCACCTGCGGGCTTGTGCGGCCTGACAGCGCGGACTATCTAGCGGGCGAACGCTATGCATCGGGAGCCATCCATGACCACATTCAACGACCGCGAAAACGCTTTCGAAACCAAGTTTGCCTTTGACGCCGAAATGCAGTTCAAGGCTGAGGCGCGACGCAATAAATTGCTGGGACTGTGGGCGGCCGGATTGATGGGGCGCGAGGGCGACGCCGCAAGGTCTTATGCGACCGAAGTGATAAATTCCGACTTTGCCGAAGCGGGAGACGAGGATGTATTCCGCAAGGTTTCCGGTGATCTCGGCGCTTTGGCCAGCGAGGCGCAAATCCGCGCGCAAATGGCGGCATTGGCAATTGAAGCCAAAGCGCAGTTGATGAACGAATTGTCCTAAATTTCGCCGAACACGCGGGCAAAGATTGTATCGACATGACGCGTGTGATGCGCCATATCGAAATTCGCCGATAGCTCTGTTGCGGAAAGCGCTTGGCGCAGGTCGGCGTCGGCCAGCAGTTCGGTCTGGAAATCAGCGCCGTTTACCCAGACTTTCATCGCGTTGCGCTGGACAATGGCATAGGCGTGCTCGCGGCTGACGCCTTTTTGGGTCAGCGCCAGCAGGACGCGCTGAGAATGGACCAGTCCGCCGAATTTGTTGAGGTTTTTCAGCATGTTCTGTGGATAAACTACCAGCTTGTCGATGACGCCGGCCAGCCTGTTCAGGGCGAAATCGAGAGTGATTGTTGCATCGGGGCCGATGTTGCGCTCGACCGAAGAATGCGAAATATCGCGCTCGTGCCAAAGCGCGACGTTTTCCAGTTCCGGAACCACGGCCAT
>JANMOK010000185.1:0-4377 GCA_031369165.1 Paracoccaceae bacterium | reverse complement strand
GTCGATTTCCGATATTGCGCGCCTGCGCACCAGCCGCGAGGGCACGGTGAAGGCGCAAAGCACGGCAGTTTATCGCAAAGCCGGTGTTTCCGGTCGTGCGCAACTGATCAGCCTGTTCGTCGAAGATTTGATGGCCGGATCGGTTTTGACCCCGTAAAAGCTGCGCAATAACGTTTCAGAATCAATTGTATGCTGCATTGCACTAAGCTAGGCATGGCGCGACTATTTTGATGGACAGATCAAAGGGCCGGGGCACGTGCGGGAATTCACGAAAATCCTCATCGCCAACCGCGGCGAAATCGCCATTCGCGTCATGCGCGCCGCCAACGAAATGGGCAAACAGACCGTCGCGGTCTATGCCGAGGAAGACAAGCTCTCGTTGCATCGTTTCAAAGCGGACGAGGCCTATCGCATTGGCGAAGGTTTGGGGCCGGTGGCGGCATATTTGTCGATCCCCGAAGTGATCCGGGTGGCAAAACTGTCCGGCGCGGATGCAATTCATCCGGGCTATGGTTTGCTGTCAGAGAACCCCGATTTTGTTGATGCTTGCGATGCGGCGGGAATAGCGTTCATCGGTCCCAAAGCCAAAACCATGCGCCAGTTGGGCGACAAGGCTAGTGCGCGGCGGGTGGCGATGGAAGCTGGGGTTCCGGTGATACCAGCGACAGAGGTGTTGCCCGACGATATGGCCGAGGTGCGGCGGATGGCGGCCAAGGTGGGCTATCCGTTCATGCTGAAAGCCTCGTGGGGCGGTGGCGGGCGCGGGATGCGGCCGATCATGTCGGAGGCCGAGCTGGAGGAAAAAGTGCTGGAAGGCCGCCGCGAGGCGGAAGCAGCGTTTGGCAATGGCGAGGGTTACCTCGAAAAGATGGTCATGCGGGCACGGCATGTGGAAGTGCAAATCCTGGGCGACCAGTTTGGCGGCTTGTACCATTTGTGGGAGCGCGATTGTTCGGTGCAGCGGCGCAACCAGAAGGTGGTCGAGCGGGCACCGGCGCCGTATTTGAGCCAAGAGCAGCGCGAAGAAATCTGCGCTTTGGGCCTGAAAATCTGCGCCCATGTCGGCTATCAATGCGCCGGGACCGTCGAATTCCTGATGGATATGGACACCGGCAAGTTCTACTTCATCGAAGTCAATCCCCGCGTCCAGGTCGAGCATACGGTGACCGAACAGGTCACCGGCATCGACATCGTGCGGGCGCAGATCATGCTGACCGAAGGTGCGACGATTGCCGAGGCGACGGGCAAGGCTTCACAAGCCGATGTGGTTTTGAACGGTCATGCGCTGCAATGCAGGGTGACGACGGAAGACCCGCAGAACAACTTTATCCCCGACTATGGCCGGATTACCGCCTATCGCAGCGCCACGGGCATGGGGATACGGCTGGATGGGGGAACGGCCTATGCCGGGGCGGTTATCACGCGGTATTACGATTCACTGTTGGTCAAAGTAACGGCTTGGGCACCCACGCCGGAAGCCGCCATTGCCCGCATGGACCGGACCTTGCGCGAGTTTCGGGTGCGGGGGGTTTCGACCAACATTGCGTTCGTTGAAAACCTGCTGCGGCACCCGACTTTCCTCAACAACACCTACACAACCAAGTTCATCGACACGACGCCGGAACTGTTTTCCTTTGAAAAGCGGCAGGACACAGCGACGAAGATCCTGACCTATATCGCTGATGTGACGGTGAACGGGCACCCCGAAACGGCAGGGCGGCCCAAGCCACCTGCGCAAGCGCGGGCACCGAAAGTGCCGCCTCGACATCACGAAATTGCTTTGAGCGGCGGGCGGACTTTGCTGGAAGCCAAAGGGCCGCAAGCCGTGGCGGATTGGATGTTGGGCGAAAAGCGGCTGTTGATCACGGATACGACGATGCGCGATGGCCACCAAAGCCTGCTGGCGACACGGATGCGCTCGTTTGACATGGTGCAGGTGGCGCAAGCCTATGCGCACAACCTGCCCAACCTGTTCAGTGTCGAATGCTGGGGCGGTGCGACGTTCGATGTGGCGTACCGGTTCTTGCAGGAATGCCCGTGGCAGCGGCTGCGCGATTTGCGGGTGCGGATGCCGAACTTGATGACGCAGATGCTGCTGCGGGCCTCCAACGGCGTCGGCTACACCAACTATCCCGACAATGTGGTGCGGCGGTTTGTGGCGCAGGCGGCGACATCAGGCGTTGATATTTTCCGGGTGTTTGACAGCCTCAACTGGGTTGAAAACATGCGCGTCGCCATGGATGCGGTGGTAGAAGCGGGCAAAGTCTGTGAAGGGGCAATTTGTTATACTGGCGACATGATGGACCCGGCGCGGGCCAAGTATGATTTGAATTACTACGTCGGTATGGCGCGAGAATTGCAGGCGGCAGGGGCGCATATTCTGGGTGTCAAAGATATGGCCGGGGTGTTGAAACCAGCGGCGGCGCGGGTGCTGATTTCAGCGTTGAAAGAAGAAACTGGCATGCCGGTGCATCTGCATACGCATGACACGTCGGGGATTGGCGGCGCGACTTTGCTAGCTGCCGCCGAAGCCGGGGTTGATGCGGTCGATGCGGCGATGGATGCGTTTTCGGGCGGCACATCGCAACCGTGTCTGGGGTCGATTGTCGAGGCCTTGCGCCATACCGAGCGCGATACTGGACTATCAGTGGAAGCGATCCGCGAGATTTCCGATTATTGGGAAGCAGTGCGCGGCCAGTATGCGGCGTTTGAATCGGGCATGGCGGCACCGGCTTCCGAGGTGTACCTGCACGAAATGCCGGGTGGCCAGTTCACTAACCTGAAGGCACAGGCAAGGTCACTGGGGCTGGAGGAGCGCTGGCACGAGGTGGCGCGGGCCTATGCCGAGGTGAATCAGATGTTCGGCGACATTGTGAAGGTTACGCCATCGTCCAAAGTAGTCGGCGACATGGCGTTGATGATGGTGGCGCAGGGGATCACGCGCGAGCAGGTCGAGGACCCTGCGGTCGATGTGGCGTTCCCGGATTCGGTGATCGACATGCTGAAAGGCAACCTTGGCCAGCCGCCGGGGGGCTGGCCGAAGGCCTTGCAAGCCAAGGTGCTGAAGGGCGAGGCCGCGATCGCCACGCGCCCAGGTTTGGGTATGGCGGATGTCGATTTGGAAGCCAGCCGCATGGCGATCAGCGCCCAATTGCAGGGGCATAACATCGACGAAGAGGATTTGTGCGGCTATTTGATGTATCCCAAAGTTTTCGCCGATTACATGAAACGCCACGCCGAATACGGGCCGGTGCGGATTCTGCCGACGCCGGTATTCTTTTACGGCATGCAGCAAGGCGACGAGATTTCCATTGAAATCGGCCCCGGCAAGACGCTGGAAGTGCGGCTGCAGGCGATTGGCGAAACGCATGATGACGGCGACGCGCGGGTGTTTTTCGAGCTGAATGGCCAGCCGCGCACCATTCGCGTGCCCGATCGCAAAGTTGCTTCCACAGCGGCACGTCGCAAGAAAGCCGAGTCGGGGAATGCCGCCCAGATTGGGGCCCCGATGCCGGGGGTGATTGCCTCGGTTGGGGTGGTCGCGGGCCAGCAAGTGAAACCGGGCGATTTGATGATGACCATCGAGGCGATGAAGATGGAAACCGGCATCCATGCAGATCGCGACGGCACCATCAAGGCGGTGCATGTGACGCCGGGCAGCCAAGTGGACGCCAAGGATTTGCTGATCGAGTTCGGCTGACCTGCGTCACAAAGCTTGCTCACGTTGGCTTTGCTTGTATCGTGGTACCGAACGCGGGGCGCGAAATGCAGGGTTCGACGAACAGCGGTGGCGTCAGGCAAGCAGAACTGCTCGCCAGCCTTTCACTGGCAATAGACCTTGGGCTTGGACTTCCCGCCGAATGGATGCAGCGCACGGCGCTTGTTTCGGTGCGGCTGGCGCTGGCCGCGGGTCTGTCGCAACAGCAGCAGCGCACCTGCTATTTCCTGGCCCTGATCCGCAATATCGGCTGCACCTCGACCTCGCTGGCAGACGCGCGGCTGATGGGCAACGAAATGGAGCAAGTGGCACTGTTCATGGCCGATCCGGACGATGGCCCGGGAATGATGGCGGTGCTTGTGCGTGATGTCGGGGCCGGTCTGCCCCTGGCGGAACAGGCTGCGACGCGGGCGCGGTTTTTCGAGGCTGCGGCGGGCGGCGTATTTGCCGAGAACCATCGAAACCATTGCGAAGGCGGCGCCATACTGGCCGAAAGGCTTGGCCTTGGTGCGGAAGTGTCCAGCGCGATGTGGTCGATGTATGAACGCCGGAACGGCAACGGCTCTCGCGGTTTGGCAGGCGAGGAAGTCGACGTGGCCGCGCGGGTAATGCATGTCGCCTCGGTTGCCAGCCATTTCCACAGCGAAGGCGGAGTCGAC
>JANMOK010000013.1:0-4478 GCA_031369165.1 Paracoccaceae bacterium | reverse complement strand
TGCTCTCGCGGTTGCCGCAAGGGAGAGGTTCGACCAATCAGCGGACACCCCGCCGCCAAGCGCGATAACCAGGTCATCGCGCGCGACCTTCCGGGCGATCAGCCATTCCACCGTCTTTTCCAGGCTCGCCCAACCCTTGGTCTTTTCCCCCGCCGGCAAAACCATAGCTTCCGATTCTATCCCGGCTGCACCCAACCCTTCGCGCAAACCCGGCAAATGCAATGCCGCTACATTTTCATCGGTCACTATCGCCACCCGCCGGCGCCGCAGCAAAGGCGCAAGTCGCGCCCCAGCCAAAGCCAAAAGCCCCGGCCCGATCACGATGTCATAGCCGCGCGTTCCCAGATCCACCCGCAAAACATCACCGCTCACGAAACAGCCTCCTGCAAAGTCACGGGCACCCGATCGACCAAAACATCGCTTTCGCCGACCGCCGCCATGATCCGCCCCGCCATTACTTCCTGGGCAATGCCCGGCGTGCTTTCCACAATCACATCGGCCTGCGCATAACTCGAGGCACGCTCCTGCAGCAACTTTTCCAGAATCGCCTTCGCATCAGCGCCCTGCAACAGCGGGCGTCCAGGCTTGTTCTTCACCCGGTCATACAGAGTCTCGACATCGGCTTTCAGCCAGACCGATACCGCATGCGCCGAAATGATCGCGCGGTTGGCTGCCGATATAAACGCACCGCCGCCCGTCGCCAGAACGCAAGCTGGTCCGCCGACCAGCCGCGCAATCACCCGTTGCTCGCCTTCGCGGAAATATTGCTCGCCAAAGCGCGCGAATATCTCGCTGATCGGCATGTTCGCCGCCGTTTCAATCTCGTGGTCACTATCGACAAAGGGCACCTGCAAATGCGCCGCCAGCCGCTTGCCGACGCTGGTTTTGCCCGCGCCCATCATGCCCACCAGCACAATGGTTCGGTTGAGCCGCAAACTGGCAACTTTGTGCAGGTTTTCGGGCAAAGCCAATTCTTCCTCTACCAGCAATTGAAGCAAGGCACGTTTCGCGCTAGTTTGGCTGGACGTCGCGAACAAGAAGCCGAAAATTTGGCCATTCGCGGCGACAAACCAAAGCCAAGCGGTGATACCACGGCAAGGCCCCGGTGCAAGACCCGACAGGCGACGGGTGTCAAAGGAGCAGCAATTGTTAGGCAAATTACTCAAACTGCTCCTTGTTCTGGCACTTGTCGTCGTTCTTGTTGTGGTCGGTTACGCGGTGTTTTTTGACCTGCCCGCACCCAGCCGCGACATATCGATCGTTGTTGAACCGGCAAATGGCTAGACGTCTTTGCCTCACGCCGTTTTTGGTTTTGCTCGCGTGCCACAGTTTTGCGGCGGAACCGCGCAGCGCCATTCCCTGGCTCTCGGAAAGCGTGCGCAATCCGGTCCTGCTCGGTCCGGTGTCCTCAACGCCCTTCGCCGGCGCCGATAAAATCTCCAGTTCGACCCTGGATGTGATCGACCGCGATGCTTTGGGACTCGTCGCGCCGGAAATCTCGGGCCTGCCCGCAGATCTATGGGGAACATCACCCAAGGACACAATCGCCGATCTGATCCTGTCCCACCCGCATGGCGGCGTACCGGCCACGCGGGCCCTGTTTCGGCAAATCCTGCTGGCCAGCACCGATTCACCAAATGCCGCAAGCGGCAGTAAAAACCTCCTGCTCGCCCGCATCGACGGATTGCTGCAGATCGGCGCGCTGGATGATGCCGAGGCCCTGCTCAGCCTGGCCGGGGTCACGGATCAGGAATCTTACCGCCGCATGGTGGACATCGGCCTTCTGACCGGCCGCGCTGATCCGGTGTGCGCCAAATTCGCCGCCAGCCCCAACATTGCGCCGACGCTGCCGATCCGGGTGTTTTGCCTCGCGCGGGCATCGGACTGGAATGCGGCCGCGCTGACTTTGTCGCTCGGCATCGAAATCGGCGCGATCCCGGCCGATCAGGGCGAATTGCTGACCATGTTTCTCGACCCGCATCTGTTTGAGGAAGATGCCGAACTGCCCCTGCCGGCCAATCTGTCGGCCTTTGATTTCGTCATCCGCGAATCTCTCGCCCTGCCGCGACCAACCGAAAATCTTCCCGCCGCCTTTCTGCACGTCGATCTGGTGCGCGATACGCCGATGCGCATCCGCATTGAAGCCGCCGAAAAACTGGTACGCTCCGGCGCGATCAGCCATACGCAGTTGTTCGCCGCCTATCGGGCCGGCAAACCCGCTGCATCGGGCGGTATCTGGGATCGTGCCGCAGCCGCACAGGCTTTGGACAAAGCCATGGCGATGGGCGACCGCGGCCAAATTCTGGCGGCCTTCACCGCCCTCAACGCCGCTGTCGCAGGGCTGGATCTCGATGTCGCGATTGCCAATGAATACACCGGCCAGCTCATGCGCCTTGTCCCCGACGATCAAAACCCCGACGTCTACAAAGCGCTTTTGCTGAACGGTGACATCACCTCGGCGGCAAACTGGCAGCCAAAACAAAATGCGACCTTCGCAAATCTGATTGAGAAAATATTCGATTCCACGGCCCTGCAACCGTCGGCAAGCACCGATCCGTTGCAAAATTCAATTCTCGCGGCATTTTCGGAAACCCAAGACATTTCCGAACACGGCAATCTGCTGCTGGAACACCTGTCCGAAGGGCGCTCCGGCGAAGCCATTCTCGGCGCTCTGGCAATCTTGTCGCAAACGTCGCAAGACCCGCGCGATCTGTCGGCGGCGCTGCATGTGCTGGTCAAGGCGGGCCTCACGACCCAAGCGCACAAAATCGCCCTCGAAATCCTGCTCCTGCAATCAGAGGCGCTTTGATGGATGCCAGAAACTGGCTGCCGCTGTTTCTAACCTCGATCATCGCCGAACGCGGTGCCGCCAAGAACACCGTGGATGCCTACCACCGCGATCTTGCTGACTTCTCGCAACATCTCGCGGAAAACCGAATAACTTTCGCCACCGCCTCGCAGTCCGACATCGCCGATTACCTGACCAGCCTGGCGCAACTTTCCGCCGCAACCCGCGCCCGGCGTCTGTCCTCGATCCGCCAGCTCTATCGCTTTGCCACCGAAGAACGCTGGATCACCCGCGACCCTGCATCCCGCCTCAGTGGCCCGCGCAAAACGCGATCCCTGCCCCAAACCCTCAGCGAACCGCAAGTCGACGCGCTCTTGAACGCCGCCCGCACGCTGGGCGTTTCAAAAACCAACCAAATCCGCAACACCTGCCTGATGGAACTGCTTTATGCCACCGGCATGCGCGTCAGCGAACTTGTGTCGCTGACCCTGTCCGCCGTGCGCGGCAGCCCGGACATGCTGCTGATACGCGGCAAAGGCGGCCGCGAACGCATGGTTCCGCTCTCAAAGCCCGCCAAAACGGCCTTGCAGACCTGGCTGAACCTGCGCGACCGCGACGACAGCCTTGCGCAAAGCAAAGGCGCTAAACCAAACGCACAGCTGTTTCCCGCCGCCAGCAAAACCGGGCACCTGACCCGCGAACGTTTCTTTCTGATCGTCAAAGATTTGGCCGCCGCCGCTGGAATATCGCCGGAAAAAGTATCCCCACACACGTTGCGCCACGCCTTCGCCACCCACCTGCTCGCCCATGGTGCCGACCTGCGCACCATCCAGACCCTGCTTGGTCACGCCGATGTCGCGACTACCGAAATCTACACCCACGTCATCGACGAACGCTTGCGCGAATTGGTGCTGACCAAACATCCGCTCGCGTGAAACTTGTCAATTCGGGTGAAAAGCGCCATATACACCCACCCTTGTTGACCACAAAAGGCCACTTTGAAAATGCAAAGCGTGATTGATGCCCTGACCTCCGTGAACTGGAGCATCTGGGGCACGGTGATCGGTATTGTCGTGCTTCTGGCCGTTTCGGCGTTTTTCTCGGGCTCCGAAACTGCCCTCACCGCCGCCAGCCGGGCCAAACTGCACGCCATCGCCGACAAAGGTTCAAGACGCGCCCAAACCGCGCTGGATTTGATTGACGACAGCGAGCGGATGATCGGTTCCGTGCTGCTTGGCAACAATGTCGTCAACACCCTGTCCGCCGCGCTGGCCACCAGCCTCTTGGCCACGCTCAGCCCAGGTGGCAGCGGCATCATTCTTGCCACCGCCGTCATGACGGTGCTGATCGTGGTGTTTTCCGAAGTGATGCCGAAAACCTATGCCATCACCAATGCCGAACGCGCCGCAATCCGGCTTGCCCCTTTTGTCAAATTCTTTGTCACCCTTCTGGCACCGATTGTCACTTTGGTCCGTTTCGTGGTGCGCGTCCTGCTGCATCTGCTCGGCGTCAAGACCGATCCCGACGCCCATATCATGGCCGCGCATGAAGAAATCGCCGGCACAATTTCGCTGCACCATTCCGAGGGCACGGTGAGGAAAGCCGACCGTGACAGCCTGCTGGGCGCGCTACGCACGTTCGACGTGGCGAAGTCGACCGTTTGTGCCTGTTGCCGCGCCAGCCGGGTGAT
>JANMOK010000114.1:0-8525 GCA_031369165.1 Paracoccaceae bacterium | reverse complement strand
CAACCGCCGGTTTCCACGCCCATGATCCGATCCTCAGGCAAGGCTTGCAGGCGGGTGAGGATGAGGGCGTCTTCCTTGGTATAGATGTCATTGGTGATGACGGCGATGGAATAACGGTCGCGCAGGGCTTTGCACAGTTTTTCGGTCAAGGTGGTTTTGCCGGAACCGACCGGGCCACCGATGCCAATGCGAAGCGGGCCATGCGTCATGTGCGGAATATCCTTGAGTGCTGGGTTTGGTGTTTCATCGCGGCGATGTCGGCGAGGATGGTGTTGGAGCCGAGGTCGTTGAGGGTTGCTTTGGTCGCCCGTTCGGCGGTGGCGGCGATGACGGGGATCAGGTTTCGGGCCGTTCCGAGGCCTTTGGTTTGGCCGAGGGGGATGAGGCGGACCGCGACGGATATTAGCGCTGTGGTAAAGCCTTGCAGGAAGGCGAGGAGGGCTTGGGATTGGTCGATTCCCGCTTTGGCAAGGGCGGTTCCGGCGGCGATGGGATATGCGGTGTCGGTGGTTGGGTGCGGTGTGTCGGGGTAAAAGGTGCGGGCGGCGATGGTGAAGGCGCGGCCGATTTGGGTGGTTTCAAGGTGGCGTTCGTGCGATGAGGCCAAGGCGAGGGCGAGCTGGTTGAGGGTGTTGGGATCATCGTGCCAGCAGCGGGCGAACAGCACGGCGTCGTTCCAGCCGGAGCCGGATTGCAGGACGGTTTTGATCCAGATTTCGACGTCGCTTGTCGTGGTCACGTCACCGTTGGAAATCGCCCATTCCAGACCGTGGCTATAGGCGAAAGCCCCGGTCGGGAATGTTGGCGACATCCAGTTGAGCAGCAACAGGAAGCCGTTCGGGTCAGTGGGCATGGTCGTGATAAGCGCCGTGTTCGGGGGTGAAGGGTTCACGCACGTCGGTGGTTTTCGCCCCCTGATGTTGCAGCATATGGGCGATTACCGGGTCGCGTTGGATCAGGATGCGGGTCGGTTCAATCTGCGCGGCAAGGTGGCGATTGCCGATATGCCACGCCAGTTGCAACAGATGCGCGGCATCGCGGGCGCGGATTTCGGTCAGGTCTTCGGTCGCGGCAATGACTTCGATCAGACGGCCATCCTCCAGTTGCAGGCAGTCGCCGTGCCGCAGGTGGGTGGGTTTTTCGAGATCAACGAGAATTTCGCTGCCGTCAGGCAGGGTCAACAGTTTGCGGCGGATGTGGCGGGACTCGGCGTCAAGGGTGACGTGGTTCCACGGGGTTCCGGTAGTTACGGATGTGGCGCGAAGCGGGGTCAAAACAAGAAATACCTTTGCGCCATCGGCAGCACGCTCGCCGGTTCGCAGACCAGCAATTCGCCGTCGGCGCGGACTTCGTAGGTTTCGGGATCGACCTCGATATGCGGCGTGGCGGAGTTGTGGATCATCGAGGCTTTGGACAGGCCGCCTCGGGTGTTTTTGACTGCCAACATGCGTTTGGCGGTGCCAAGGCGTTGTTGCAGGCCGACGTCGAGTGAGGCTTGCGAGACGAACACGACCGAGGAATTGGTGCGCAACCTGCCGAAAGCGGCAAACATCGGCCGGTAATGCACCGGTTGCGGGGTGGGGATCGAGGCGTTGGGGTCACCCATCGGGGCGGCGGCGATGGAACCGCCGAGCAGCACCATTTCGGGTTTGACGCCAAAAAACGCCGGGTTCCACAGCACCAGATCGGCGCGTTTGCCGACCTCAATGGAGCCAACTTCGTCGGCGATGCCATGCGCAATCGCCGGGTTGATGGTGTATTTGGCGACGTAGCGGCGGACGCGGCTGTTGTCGTTGCCGTGGTCGCCCAACAACGCGCCGCGCTGGACTTTCATCTTATGTGCGGTTTGCCAGGTGCGGATGATGACTTCGCCGACGCGGCCCATCGCCTGTGAGTCCGAGGAGATCATCGAAAAAGCGCCGAGGTCGTGCAGGATGTCTTCGGCGGCGACGGTTTCCTTGCGGATGCGGCTTTCGGCGAAGGCGATGTCTTCGGGGATGCGGGGGGAAAGGTGATGGCAGACCATCAGCATGTCGAGATGCTCGGCGATGGTGTTGATCGTGTAGGGCCGCGTCGGGTTGGTGGAGGAGGGCAGCACGTTGGGCAGCGAGGCGACCTTGATGATGTCGGGCGCGTGGCCGCCACCAGCGCCTTCGGTGTGGAAGGTGTGGATGGTGCGACCTTTGAAGGCGGCGATGGTGGCTTCAACGAAGCCGGATTCGTTCAGCGTGTCGGTGTGGATGGCGACTTGCACGTCGAATTGATCGGCGACGCTCAGGCAATTGTCGATGGCGGCGGGGGTGGTGCCCCAGTCTTCGTGCAGTTTCAGGGCGCAGGCACCAGATAGGATCATTTCCTCCAAAGCGGCGGGAAGCGAGGCGTTGCCTTTGCCCATGAAGCCGAGGTTCATCGCGAAGGCGTCGGCCGCTTCGATCATCCGTTCCAGATGCCATGCCCCGGTGCAGGTGGTGGCCAAAGTGCCGTGTGCCGGGCCGGTGCCACCGCCGAGCATGGTGGTGATGCCGGAATACAGCGCCTCATCTAGCTGCTGGGGCGCGATGAAATGGATGTGGCTGTCAACCCCGCCAGCGGTCAGGATTTTGCCCTCACCGGCGATGACTTCGGTTGAGGGGCCGATGAAGATGGTGACGGCATCTTGGGTGTCGGGGTTGCCGGCCTTGCCGATGGCGGCGATGCGACCGTCTTTCAGGCCGATGTCGGCTTTGTAGATGCCGGAGTGATCGACAATAAGGGCGTTGGTGATGACCGTATCCATCGCGCCTTGGGCGCGGGTGGCCTGGCTTTGCCCCATGCCGTCGCGGATGACTTTGCCGCCGCCGAATTTGACCTCCTCACCGTAAAGGGTGAAGTCGCGTTCGACTTCGATGATGAGGTCGGTGTCAGCGAGGCGCACTTTGTCGCCGGTGGTAGGGCCGTACATCTGGGCGTAGGTGGCGCGCGAAAGTTGGGCCAATGTAGCGTCCTTTCAGGGTGCGGAAGGATGGGCGAAACCGGGGATGTCTAACGCACGAACGTCAAAGGTCATTGTCGATCTACAACCAGCGGCCGCGTCCATCGCGCGGATGAGGCAGTCTGAGAAACCCGCGTTGCTAGCGACAAATGTCGTCAGCGCCGATGCGACTATACCGTCGTCAAAAAACCTGAAAGGCAAGGTCCGCCCCAAGTCACCTATTACTTGAACGACTCGTTGTTTCGGAGCCTTCGCTACCTTGACAAGCGTCCAGATTGTTTCTGCCAATACGACTGGGCTGATGTGCACTTGCTCATTCGCGCCAACCACACGTATCAATTTTTCTTCGATAACCGCTAGTTGTGCCAAGTCATCCTGCAAAACCAATCGTAACAAGATATTGGTATCAGCGCCCAGCACTCAACGCCCTCCGTTCAGCGTATTCAATTGCGCGTGCCGCTTCGATGTCGTCGGGGCCAATGGGATGGTCCAACGCATATTCCTTGAGCGAACCGATCAACTCTTCCAACCGTTTTGTCCTTCGGACCAGTTTCGCAGAACCATCGGGCTCGACGGTAAATTCCACTCGGTCCCCCATTTGCAAATGCATAGAATCGCGCACTGCCAAAGGAATCGTCACTTGGCCTTTTGAAGTGACTGTTGCAAGTTCACTCATTTCTTACCACTCCATTTTCCTTACTAGTGCTTAAAGTAAGGAAAATGTTGATGCTCCGCAAGCCCCTTCGCTGTTTCCCCATCACTTTCCCCTTAATCTCTTGAATCATTCGGCTCGCTTTGATCAATTATTTTTCTTGCGACGTGCGGCATGGCTGCCACCGGCCCAGCAGGTAAGGCCGATGAGAAAACCGAAATCGTACCAAAGGCCCGAATTGGGGAAGGCGTAGATGCGGAAACCGTCTTTGAAAATGGAGACAATGAACGAGATTGGCGCGATTGCACCATCCCAAAGGCCCCAAAAGAAGCCTCGGGTGACGGTGTCGTCAACCGGTTGGGTGGCGCAGCCGACAAGAAGCAGAGGCAACAGGACGGCGAAAACAAGCACTTTAGAGCGCATCATAATTCTCCCATGATCTTCCCTTGAAAGCCGTAAACCTTGCGGCTTCCCCCTATTGGCACCAAAGTCACCTCGCGTCTTTGACCTGGCTCAAAGCGCACGGCGGTTCCGGCGGCGATATCAAGGCGCATGCCGCGTGTTTGGGCGCGGTCGAACGTCAGGGCATCGTTGGTTTCAAAGAAATGGTAGTGTGAGCCGACCTGGATAGGGCGGTCGCCGGTGTTGGCGACTTCGAGGGTTACGGTTGTTGCCCCGACATTCAGGTCGATGTCACCGGGTTTCGTGGTGATTTCACCGGGGATCATTGGGTTACCTAATCGGATGGTGCACGGTCACCAGTTTGGTGCCATCAGGAAATGTGGCTTCGACTTGCACATCGTGGATCATCGCGGCGATGCCGTCCATGACTTGGGCCTTGGTCACGACATGGGCGGCGTGTTCCATCAGATCGGCGACGCTGCGCCCGTCGCGAGCGCCTTCGATGACGAATTCGGTGATCAAAGCGATGGCTTCAGGGTGGTTCAGTTTCACGCCACGGTTCAGACGATTGCGGGCGACAATCGCCGCCATCGCTACAATCAGCTTGTCTTTTTCACGTGGGGTCAGTTGCAACGTTTGCTCCTAAAACGTCCAGGATTTTGGCAGATTTTCGCTGCCGATGATTGCC
Organism: Paracoccaceae bacterium; assembly: GCA_031369165.1. Taxonomy (GTDB): domain Bacteria; phylum Pseudomonadota; class Alphaproteobacteria; order Rhodobacterales; family Rhodobacteraceae; genus JANMOK01. The sequence continues at coordinate 3,812 of JANMOK010000114.1, read as the reverse complement.
CAAAGTGCGGGTATCAGGCGCTTGCGCAAGTGGAAACCGTCTTTGGCCAACAATCTGGCGACTAGTTTTCCATTCCATGCCGATGCAGCACCGTCTTGGCCAAGGGCGGCGCGAACCGCGTCAAGATACCGGTGCGCGTCGGTGGCGATATAAACAACGCTTGCAAATGCGCCAGCTGACCCGATTGCGGCTTTGGTTCGCGGCAAAGGGGCCGTGAGTTGCAAATTTTCCGCGTGCAGCAATTTGTCGGCCTGAAAGATGCGCCAGCTGTCCTGCAGGGTCAAAGTTTCAATTTTTTCGCCGCGCTCGCTGCGACCCAGAACAACCGGTTCAACCGCTAGAAACCTGGTATTTTCTGCCAAAGCGACCGTGTAGTTTCGCTGCAAACTGGCCCCGTCGAAAAGGATGGTTTCCTGGGGCAGCCAGGACAAAATAGATCCAGCCTCGGCAAGCAAATGTGTTTCAATTTTTGCGGGAGGCCCCAGGGTGCGATAGACCCGTTCGGCGGACTGCGAAGTGAGGGTCAGTTTGGCGTTTTGGCCAAGCTGAAAGTCAAATTCGAAGTGATCGCCGCCCGCAAGGCCGCCGCCGGTGTTGATGAGAATGGCTTGATGCGAACCGGCCGGAATGCGCAATTTGGCCGCGCCGGTTTCGCGCAAATTGGCAACGCCCCGGCCTTCGATGCGCAGGGAAACCTGGCCATAGCTGCGCTGCTGCAAAAGGTGGGCGTAGGTGTTCATGGACATTAGGTTAGAAAGAAAGCTAATGTTGCGCCAGTTGCCAATCGCCGTTTGGTCCAAAAGGGTGAAATTCGGCCGAAAGAATGCTGGCGGATTGCCTTATTGCCGCCGATAGACTTTAATCCGGTCCAAAGGCCAGAGGAGCCGGGGATGGAATCACAAAAATGCGTTACGCAAAGCCGAAGACTGCGGCAGAGGCCGCCGACTTATTGATGAACGAAAAGGGTGTGACCCGCGTTTTGGCTGGGGGGACCGATGTTCTGGTGCAACTCAAGGCCGGGATGGTGGAGCCGGATTTGGTGGTGGATATCAAAGCCATCGCCGGGATTTCGGACGTGACGGCCGAGGGTGGCGGATTTCGCATCGGCGCGGCGGTGCCGGGGGCGGTTTTGGGGGCGAACAAGGCGGTGCTGGCTTTGTGGCCGGGGGTGGTTGAGGGGTTGGAGTTGATTGGCTCTACCCAAGTGCAGGGTCGCGCGACCCTGGCGGGCAACCTGTGCAATGGCTCACCCTCGGGCGATGCGGTGCCGGCGATGATGACCGCCGGGGCTGTGGCGCGGATCGTCGGGCCAAAGGGCGAGCGCGAGTGCGCGGTGGCGGAAATTCCGGTGTCGCCGGGGAAAACTTCGCTGGCCAAGGGGGAATTCATAACCTCGATATTTTTACCAGCGCGGCCGGCGCGGGCGGCGGATGCCTATTTGCGCTTCATTCCAAGGACCGAGATGGATATTGCGGTGGCTTCGGCGGCGGTGTCGCTGGAACTGGATGCGGGCGGGACGTGCGTTGCGGCGCGGGTGGCGTTGGGGGCAGTGGCACCGACGGTGATACTGGTTGCGGCGGCGGCTAGAGCCATTGTGGGGACAAAGCTGGATGAAAGCGCCTTGGATGCCTTGGCGGCGGCGGCATCGGCGGCCTGCAAGCCGATTGACGACAAGCGCGGAACCATCGAGTTTCGCACCAAGGTCGCGGGGGTGCTGGCACGCCGCGCGGCGGTGATCGCTTATGAACGCGCCGGAGGTCGGGTATGAAACAAATTCAGGTATCAACAACTGTGAATGGTGATGCGACCGAGTTTCTATGTGCGCATGACGAGACCTTGCTGGACGTGTTGCGCAATCGGCTGGGGTTGACCGGGGCGAAAGAGGGCTGCGGTACCGGCGATTGTGGTGCCTGTTCGGTGACGCTGGACGGGCGGTTGGTCTGCTCTTGTCTGGTTTTGGGGGCGGAAGCCGAAGGGGCCGAGATCGGCACCATTGAAGGGTTGGCGACGGGCGATGTCTTGCATCCGTTGCAGCAGAATTTCATCGACCATGCCGCCCTGCAATGCGGGATTTGCACGCCGGGGATATTGGTGGCGGCGAAAGCTCTGTTGGATCGGAATAACAACCCTTCCGACACCGAAGTGCGCTATTGGCTGGCGGGCAATCTGTGCCGCTGCACCGGCTATGACAAGATCATCAAGGCTGTGCAGATAACAGCCGCCCAGATGAGGAGTGCGTGATGGCATTGGATTCAAATGGAAAACGGATTTTCAAAGTTATCGGCACAAGGCCGCGTCGGCCCGATGGGATCGACAAGGTAACCGGGCGGGCGCTGTATGGGGCGGATACGTTTGCGCCGGGGATGCTGGTGGGATTGATCCTGCGCAGCCCGCATGCCCATGCGCGGATCAAGTCGATTGATACGTCGGCGGCGGAAAAGCTGGCCGGGGTGAAAGCGGTGGTGACCGCGAAGGATTTCATGGTTCCCGAGGATGTTTCCACTGCCGACGTACTGGACAACGCGATGGCGCGCGAGAAGGCGCTGTATGACGGTCATGCGGTGGCGGCGGTAGCGGCTGTCGATGCCGCGACGGCGAAACGGGCGTTGAAGGCGATCAAGGTGGATTATGAAATCCTGCCGCATGTGAGCGATGTCGACGAGGCGATGAAGCCGGGCGCGCCGGTCATTCAGGCCGGGCGGACCTTGGAAAACGTGCCTGCGGGCATGTCGGCGAATGTGACCAGCCATTACGAGTTTGGGCACGGCAAACTGGACGCCGGTTTTGCCAAGGCCGACAAGATTATCGAACGCAGTTTCAAAACGGCGGCGACGCATCAGGGCTATATCGAGCCGCATGCCTGTCTGGCCTCGATGACCAGTGACGGCAAAGCCGATTTGTGGTGCTGCACCCAGGGGCATTTCAATGTGCGCCAGCTCTGCGCCAAGATCATGGGCATGGAGGCCAGCCAGCTCAAGGTCACCGCCTCGGAAATTGGCGGCGGGTTTGGCGGCAAGACCACGGTTTTCATCGAGCCGGTGGCTTTGGCCCTGTCGAAAAAGTCGGGCAGGCCGGTCAAGATCGTGATGACCCGCGACGAGGTGTTCAAGGCGACGGGGCCGACGGTTTCCACCTCGATCGATGTGAAAATCGGCATGGATAAATCGGGCCGCATTACGGCTGGCGAGGCGCATCTGCGCTATCAGGGCGGGGCTTATCCCTGTGCGACGGTCGAAATGGGGGCGCAGTCGGCGTTTGCCTGTTACGATTTGGCGGCAGTGCGCACCTTTGGCTGGAACGTGATCACCAACCGCCCGAAGGAAGCCGCTTATCGCGCGCCGGGGGCGCCGCAGGCGATTTATGCGGTGGAAAGCGTGATCGACGAGTTGTGTCAGGAATTGGAGCTGGACCCGATCGCGACGCGGCTGCTGAACGCGGCCAAGAAAGGCACGCGGTCATCTTATGGGCCGCGGTATGACGATATTGGCATCATTCCGCTGTTGGAAGCGGCGCAGAAGCACCCGCATCTGCAAGCACCGCTGGGGGCAAATCAGGGCCGCGGCATTGCGGCGGGGTTCTGGTTCAACTTTGGCGGCAACACCAGCGTGTCATTGACCATCAACCCCGACGGGACGGTCAGTGTCACCGAGGGCAACCCGGATATTGGCGGGTCTAGGGCCTCGATCAGTTTGATGGCGGCGGAGGAACTGGGGATACCGTACGAGAAGGTGCGCACCATCATTGGTGATACTGCGTCGCTGGGGTTCAACGACACCACCGACGGCAGCCGGGTGACCTATATGGTCGGGATC
>JANMOK010000102.1:0-3938 GCA_031369165.1 Paracoccaceae bacterium | reverse complement strand
GCATAGGCTTCAGCCGGTACTTCCAGCGGTGCAATATAGCCCACCCAAGCCCAGCTTGGCATCACCGGACCATCGACGTCGATGATGTCGGGCAGATTGCCTGCCAGCGCTGCGGCCGTGACCGAGTCGTGATAGGCAGCTTGCGGGAACTGGTCGATGGACACGGCAAAATCTGCCGGTGATCCGGTGAAATCGGCGACGATCCCTTCCAGAATCTTGCGCTCAACTTCGTTACCTGCGCCGTGATACCACATGGTCAGCGCCTGTTGGGCGCTGGCCTGTCCGGCGAATCCGGCGGAAACCGCCAATACGCCAGCAATTATACTGTGCTTCATTATCCATTCCTCCTGTTGGATTTCAGAGTTGCGACCTTTGGGTCGCGTACGATGACAGAGTCGCGCCAAACGGCCTCGCCCTGAACCGTATGACGGGGCGAGGCGGCCAAATCGGGGCTGCCTCGCATCATTTCAATTAACAGTTCCGCTGCCTTCTCACCGATACGACCGTAAGGCAGATCGACGGTGGTCAGGGCGGGGAACAGAATTTCCGAGATGACGCGATAGTCATCAAAACCCGCCACTGACATTTGTTCGGGCACCGAAACGCCTTTGGATCGCAGTATCCCATAAACCGCCACCGCCAGCCGGTCGTTGCCGCAGCACAGCACCGTCGGCGGGCTTTCCAAGGCCAAAAGCTGGTCGATGGACGAACTGACCAACGCCGATTCGCCCGGCGCACCATGTGAATCACCCCGGCGCACCAAATCTGCATCGAACGGAATGCCCGCGTCGCGCAAGGCGCGTTGATAGCCGTTCAACCGCAAATCATAGGCCACCAGATTTTCGGGCAAGGTCAGAAAGCCAATGCGCCGATGTCCGCGCTCAATCAGGCCGGAAACCAACGTATATTGCCCATATTCGTCGTCGGGAATGACCGCAGGCGTTCCCGCCTCGTCGCGGCAATTGGCCAAAACCAGGTGCTTTACATTTGCCAACGGCGGCAAGGCGATATTCATGTGATGATCGGCGACGTAGATGATCCCTTCCGCGCGGTGTTCCTGCAGCGTGCGGAACAGATCGGGCACTTTCGCCGCATTTCCGCCAGTGTCGGAAATCAGCAGGGTAATTCCGTTCGCCGCCAATACGCGCTGTATGCCCTGCACGATAAAGATTTCGGGCAGCCCCACCGCCTCGATCCCGGAAGGCGCGTCACTGATCGCGCCGGTAATCAGGCCAACCAAACCGGATTTGCTCGAACGCATCGTGCGGGCGGCGCTGGAAGGAATATAAGCCAGTTGCGCCATAGCGGCTTGCACCGCCGCCCGCGTTTTATCGCTGACCAAAGCGTCGCCATTCATCACCCGCGAGACGGTTTTGGCCGAAACGCCTGCGATATGCGCAACATCATAGATGGTGGCCAAACGTTCCTCCTCCCCGTCCCGGCGCTCTTATGACACCGATGACATGACACCGATGTCATTGGAACAGGCAGTGATTCGAGTCAAGGTTGTTTTTTGGTTTTTCGGTCGAAAATCGGGCGCCTTGCCGACGACAGCACCGGTGCTATCAGACGTATACTTCGACCCAACGCTTTAACATTGCCAATTCCAATTGGCGTGCCTTGCCGGAAAACGTTTTCGACCCGGCAGGGCGTTCGTCTTCGTCGCCATAAAAATCGGCACGCTTGGTCAGGTTGGTCGAAAATATGGCAAACGCCAGCCGTCGGCCGGAAGGCGAGTCGATGTAGCCCGCCAATGCCTTGCAAAAATTCAGCGTACCGGTCTTGGCCTGAATAACCGCCCGAGAGCCCTCGACGCCGGTGACTTTCATCAAACCTTTCAGCGCACCATAGGCCCCCGAAACCGCCAATGCCTTGGCCATTTCCTCAGCGGAAACCAGACATTTGTCTGACAGGCCGGAATGGTTGATGAAGACGCCGCGCTGCAGTGCCAAATGCCGCCGCGCCCATTCGCTCATTGTTGCGCCGGATTCCTTCAAGCTCCGCACGCGCACGCCCAAGGCCTGCGTTGCGGTCAGGCCCAGAACTTCGGCGGTTAGATTGGTCGAGAACAGCAGCATGGAACGAACAAGCTTGGTCAAGGGAATACTGCGATGCGAGGCAATAATGGTGCCGCCGGGTGCCCGGCCAGCGATTTCACCCACAGGAATATCAAGCCCATACTGCGCAGCAACCGCCCGGAAAACTTCAGCTACGTAGGCCTCGGGGTTGCGAACCGGCAACCAGCGGCCACCGGGCTGCGCCAAAGCTGGAGCGGCAACGGTCCAATAGTCTTCCGCTTGATTTGATGCATAGGCAAATACGGGACCCTGGCGGTCCACCGCTTTGATGTGCACAGAACGCACGTCGGGCGAGTGACCATCGGCGCGCGCCTGAAGGCTGAGATCGAGGCCTTTGGTCCCATGTTTCCACTCGAAATAAACCCGATTGAAGTTGAGGTTGGTGCCGGAAATTGACGGGTTGTAACCAACAAAATCCGGTTGGCCGATGTCGATTTCGTGCAACGGGGGCAGGGCGGTACCAACAACCAGAAATCGCCCGTCAATGACCTTTATCCCTTGATCGCGCAGGGTTTTTACCATGTCGGCCAATTGGTCGGTGTCCAAATGCGGGTCACCACTGCCAACTAGCACCAAGTCACCCTGCAGGCGACCATTCGACACTGGTCCTGTTGCAACCAGCCTGGTTTCGAATACAAAATCCGGTCCTAAGACATCAAGGGCATAAAGTGCGGTGAACAATTTTGTAACCGAAGCCGGCGGGAGCAATTTGTCTTGCTGAAACCCTTCGACCACCTGTCCCGTCGCGACATCAACCAAGGCAAAGCCGGTCATCGAGGCCAGGCCGCTGTCCTCCAACAGGCTCTCAAACCCAGCGCCTTGCGCCAAAGCGCAAACCGGCACTGATGCCAACAGCCCTGCCAATATCTGACGACGACTTAACGTTGCCACTCGCCACGCCTCCGAATTTCAGATGAGGAAATATCCAGCATCCGACCACTTAACAGCGTCCAGGCCGGTGATGGACGGCCAGGCAATGCTTCGGCAATATCAGCTTTGAGCCGAAAGTGCGCGAAACACTTTGCCGCCGGAGAAAGCCCGGCGCGAACCTGTTCACCCGGTCTGGCCAAAACGCCAATGGGCACGTTGCGCATGATCCAGACCCAATCGTGCCAAAGATGAAACTGCGCCAGATTATCAGCACCCATCAGCCAGACAAAGCGCACACCGGGGTACATTTTCAACAGGCGTCGCAGCATTGCGGCCGTATAGCGCGTACTCAGCCGTGTTTCCAGATCGCTGACTTCGATTTTCGGGTGCAGTTCCAATGCCCGACACGCGGCCAACCTCCGCTTCAGCGAGGCGGGACCATTTGCCTTCAACGGATTGCCCGGGCTGACCAACCACCAAACCTTGTCCAACTGAAACTTCCGCAGTGCCCAAAGCGAAATATGCCGATGCCCCGCATGCGGCGGATCAAACGACCCGCCGAGAAGGCCAATGCGCATTCCGGCAGTGGCGATGGGGTAGCCGTGTTTCAATTCCGTCCTCGCATTCGGTTGCGACCTCGCCTTACGGCAATCGTGAAGTCAAGCCGTCAACGCGGTTCCCTTTTTGTAACCGAGTTCCAAAGCTGTACGTCCTGCGCTTCGCAATGACGCGCCTTGGTTGGCGAACACGCCGTAATTGAGGGCGCATCCCTTGCCGATCCAAGGCCACTTTCAGGTCGCCAGTGTCCGGCCAAATAGCGGGCGGGTAACAAGTCTGCCTGGGCGCCAACAAGGCAGCGTTCGCGGCCTGACCCAGATGTCTTGCCAGATGGCATGGTGCCTGACTAAAATCCGGCATCATGCCGCTGACCATCGAAACTGCCGACCCGGATTCCGTTGAGGCCCGCGCCTGCCTGACGGCCTATTTCGA
>JANMOK010000037.1:0-28727 GCA_031369165.1 Paracoccaceae bacterium | reverse complement strand
AGGACCTGCGCCGATTTCTCAGGGATATGGCTGTCCGCCGGGGCCAGCCTGGTGATGGCCTCCATCCCCACCCGTGTGCCGATGCGGTTGAGCAACGCCTCGATCTCGACCCCGCCACCGGGCAAATGCCGGGCCCTGGCGGCCTCGGTCGCGTCCAGATGCCCCTTGTGCTGGCTGGCGGACAAGGGTTCGGTGACTGTTGCCTCCAGCCGCAAAATATCAATCCCAAACCCTGCCTCGATAGCACCGGTTTTCAGCGCCAAAAGCGGCCGGATGCGGGTTGGGTCGTCACTCGGCCGGGCGAGGCCGATGTCGATGATCTCGACCGAATGATCGACCCGGTACAGGCAGAACCGCACCCGCCTTGCCCCCTGTCCCCTGGCCTTTAAGCGCGCACAAAGCGGCGGCAACAGCCGGTCCAGCCCCGCCAGATAATCCGATTCCTGCCCCACCGGTTCGGGCAGGGTCAGGCGGACGGCGAAATTGGTTTCGGGCCGGGCGGGGGAAATCGGTTCGGGTTCGGAACCAAAGGCTTGATCGAGCCGCCTGACAAGCTCAATGCCAAACCGCCGCGCCAAGGCCCCGCGCGGGGTGCCGACGATATCGCCGATAGAGCGCAGGCCAAGCCGCACCAGACCGGCGACCGTATCGGGAGCGATCCGCAAAGCGGCGACCGGCAACCCCGAAAGCGCCACCCGCACCTGCCCCGGCGGAACGATGCGCGGCAGGGTGGCGTCGCGTGGGTGGGTTGCGGGTGGCGGACCGCCACGTTCCCAATTGCGCCTCTTGACCGCGCGTGACCGGGTTGCGCGGGCCTCTTGGTCAATGGCATCGCCCGACCGCGCCGCCTCGGCTGGACTGCCCGCGAAGCGTGCAATCGCCCAGGCCGCCCCGGCGGTATCGGCGATGCCCATGCTTTGGGTCAGGCCAAGGCGGGCGCAATCACTGGCGATTGTCGCTGCCAGCCCCGCCTCGCCGCCAAACAAATGCGCGCAGCCCGATATATCCAGAATCAGCGATTCCGCCCCTTCCTGCGTCACCCAGGGGCTGAATTTGCCCGCCCAACGGCGCAGGCCAGTCAGGAACGCGGCCTCGCGCAGCGGATCGGCAGGCCGCGTTAACAACTCCGGGCACAAAGCCCGTGCGTCGGTCAAGGCCATGCCGCGCCGCAACCCCGCCCGATCCGCCAGCAGCGACAGGCTGGCGAGCGACTGCGCATTCGCCTCGGTCGCGGCAATGGCAAACGGCAAGGCCATCAACGCCGGTTCAAAGCGCAGCACCCGCTCGGCAGCAAGGCGGGGAAACCACAGCGACAGAAGGCGGCGTTCGGGCATGAAGTTGTTCCGGTTATGTTCTCATTCTAGCGCAAATGAGGTGAGAGTCGAGAGCGGGCCGATGTCGCTGGGCAAACAATCAACGTCGCAAGGGTTCGACGAACCCGGCGGGCACCTGTTAGGAAGATCGGCATGACCGACACCAAAGCCACATACACCGGAGCGACCACGCTGAACAACGGCATCGCTCTGGTCTTTGCCGCCGCTGTGGCATGGAGCTTTGGCGGCGCAATCGCCCGGTTCCTGGCCGTCAGCGACAGCTGGACCATCGTGTTCTGGCGCGCCGGTTTCGCCTCGGCATTCCTGCTGGCCGTCATGCTGTGGCGTGAAGGTTGGGGCGGCGCTTGGCGGCAGATATTCGCGATGCGTCTGCCAGCCTTTGCGGTGGCATTGTGTTTCGCCACCGCTTCGACTTCGTTCGTCATCGCACTGGCCCATACCAGCGTCGCCAATATCCTGTTGATGCAGGCAGGCGCGCCGCTGATCGCAGCACTTGTGGGGCGGGTGTTGTTTGGCGAAAATATCAACCTGACAACCTGGGCGGCCATCGCGGCGGTGATCACCGGGGTGGCGATCATGGTTTCGGGTTCACTCAGCGGCCAGATTTCGCCAGTTGGCGACTCGCTGGCGCTGCTGATTGCGGTGCTGTTTTCCGTCGCTATCGTGCTGACCCGGCGGTTCTCGCAGGTGTCGATGATACCGGCGGTCTGGCTGGGCACGCTGGCCGCCTCGTGCTTTGCCGCGACAATGGCCGGTCATTTTGCGGTTTCCTTTGCCGACCTCGGCGTGCTTTTTGTCTTTGGCGCCCTCAGCTTTGCCCTAGGCTTGTCGTTGTTTGTCTCCGGTGTGCGGTTGATCCCGGCAACAATCGCCGCGCTGATCAGCGTCGCCGAGCCGGTGCTGGCGCCGGTATGGGTCTGGCTCATCCACAACGAGATACCTGCTCAACGCACGCTTATCGGGGGAGGTATTGTAGTGGCGGCGCTGCTTTTGCACGTTGGTTGGCAATTTAGAAGGACACAGGGTCGCAATTGAACCATTTGTGATTGGTTCAGGTTATACAAACCTGTCAAAACAAGTGCCGCAAAGCGACCAGTTCAAACACCACGGGAGAGGTGAAATGAAATACTTTTTGGCTATTGCTGCTGCCCTTTGGGCAACGGCAAGTATTGCTGTGGCTGGTGAGACACTCGATCGAGTTGTGTCGGCGGGTAAATTGGTCATGTCGACCGACCCGGAATATCCGCCGCAATCCTCGCTGGATGCCAACAACGATTTCATCGGCTTTGACATCGAGGTTGGCCGCGAAATCGCCAAACGACTGGGAGTCGAAATCGAATTCGTCACCCCGGGCTGGGACGTGATAACCGCCGGCAACTGGTCGGCGCGCTGGGATGTGTCGGTTGGCTCGATGACCCCGACGCCCGAGCGGGCCCAGGTGCTGGATTTTCCGGCGATTTATTACTTCACCCCGGCGGCTTTGGCCGTGCACAGCGACAGCGCCGCAACAACGGTGGCCGACCTGAACGGCAAGGCCATCGGTGTTGGCGTGGCCACCACCTACGAATCCTATCTCAAGGGTGATCTGGTGATCGACGCGGTTGGCGTGCCGGAATTCAGCTACGACATTGCCGGGGCGGATATCCACACATATGACACCGACCTTTTGGCGCTCGACGACCTGCGCCTCGGCGATGGCACCCGTCTGGATGGAGCGATCACGGCCCTGCCGACGATCGATGCCGCGATCAAAAATGGCTATCCGCTCAGAATTGTCGGTGATCCGCTGTTCATGGAACCGCTTTCGGTGGCAATCGACAAGGGCGACGCCGAGTTTGCCGCCAAAATGACCGAAATTGTTCAAGCCATGCACGATGACGGCACCCTGACCCGGCTGAGCGAGCAGTTCTACGGGATTGATCTGACCAAGTAATGGCGAAGGTGACTTTCTGGCCGATGCTGCCCTGGGTGGCGGGTTTTCTCGCTGTCCTGCTGGTGACGCTGCCGTTCCGGATCGAGGCCTTTGGCCTTGATCCGTGGTTTTGCCGGGTGGCGATTGCCGGGGCATTGGTTGCCAACGTTGCCCTTGCCCTGCTGCTGCCGTTCCGCGCCCAATTGATCCTGGCCTGGATCGAGCTGGTCGGGGTGTTCCTCCTGTTTTTCTGGTCGTTTGACCTGTCATACGACTATATCTGGGAACGGCTGCCGCACCTGATCGGGCTGCAGCTGAACCGCGGCTTTCTGATGGGCGCGGCGCTGACCCTGTTTGTCTCTGCGGTCTCGATCACCGCCTCGACATTGCTGGCACTCATTGCCGCGTTGATGCGCCTGTCCGACAGTGGCCTCGCTGCAGGGATCGCTACATTCTATGTCTCGTTCTTTCGCGGCACCCCGCTGTTGCTGCAAATCCTGCTGATTTATCTCGGCCTGCCGCAACTTGGCATCGTGCTCGATCCGGTGCCCGCCGCCATCATCGCATTGTCGCTGTGTTACGGCGCCTATATGGCGGAAATATTCCGGGCCGGCATCCTTTCGATCACCTACGGCCAGACCGAAGGTGCCCGGGCGCTGGGTCTGCACGAAGGCCAGATCATGTGGCTGGTGATCCTGCCGCAAGCGATCCGCATCATCATCCCGCCGACCGGCAACCAGTTCATCGCCATGCTGAAAGATTCGTCGCTGGTCTCGATCCTTGGTGCGTGGGACTTGATGTACATGGCCCAGACCCATGGACGGGCCGAGTTCAAATACATGGAAATGCTGATCACTGCCGCGCTGATCTACTGGATCATGTCGATGGTGTTCGAAGCATTGCAGGCAAGGCTTGAACGACATTATGGCCGCAGCGACGTGCGCTAACCAGCGTCAAATCACATTGGCATCGGGTTTTGACGGTGAACTGCGGAAATATCGGCCAGCGCTTCTTTACTGAGCAGCAAATCGGCAGCCTTGAGATTGCTTTGTAGCTGACCCATCGTCGTCGCCCCGATGATAACCGAGGTCACAAACGGGCGCGACAAGACAAAAGCCAGCGCCATTTGCGCCAGGTCCAACCCATGTTTGGCGGCGACACGCTTGTAGTCTTCCACCGCCAGCAATGAACGCGGGTGATGGCGACCGTGCAATGTTGGATTGAAAGCCCGACGCGACCCAGGCGGGATGTGGCCCTGCTGGTATTTGCCAGTCAACATGCCCGCTGCCAAGGGCGAATAGGCTAACAGGCCTACGTCTTCGTTGCAGGCGACTTCGGCCAGATCAAGGTCGAAGGTGCGGTAAAGAAGGTTGTATTCGTTTTGGATCGACGCGATGCGCGGCAGGTTATTCGCCTGCGCCGCTTCCACGAATTGCATCACCCCCCAAGCGCTTTCGTTGGACAGGCCGATATGTTTAAGCTTGCCTTCATTGCGCAAGTCTTCGGCGGTTTCCAACACATCTGCCACGTGGTCGGCCATGCCTTTGGGGTGGGTAAATGGGTCAAAAGTCCAGCTTTTGCGGAAGGCGTACGAACCGCGATTGGGCCAGTGCAATTGATAGAGGTCGACGCAATCGCTTTGCAGGTTGCGCAGGCTGCCTTCGATAGCCGTGCGCAAGATTTTGCCAGTGATGATACCGCCGTCTCGGACCACGGCGCTGCCTTCGCCGGCAACTTTGGAGGCGACAATCGTGTTCCTATGGCGATTGGCCTTCAGCCAGCTGCCGATGTACTTTTCGGTCAGTCCGGCGTTCTCGCGCGTCAGCGGATTGGTGGGATACACCTCCGCTGTGTCGATGAAATTCACCCCGTGATCAGCGGCAAGACTCATTTGTGCATGCGCCTCGGCCTCGGTGTTTTGCGTGCCCCAAGTCATCGAGCCAAGGCAAATTGCGCTGACCTGTAGATTGGTTCGGCCAAGAAGAGTACGTCGCATGCTATTGTTCCCAGCCGGTACCAGTGTTGAGGGCGGCGCGGATTGCCGCGCCGTGTTCGTCCAAATACGGTGGTCGGGCGTTTTGGGCAAGCTTGGTCGCAGACATGCGGATCGGATTTGCCAGATATGTGCCGCCGTCAATTTCCAGCGCCAAATGGCGGTGCAAAGTTTGCGGGTCGGCGAAGGCCTCGGCAACTGTGTTGATCGAACTGGCGGGAACAACTGCGGTTTCCAAGGCAGCCAGCAGGTCGGCGCGGGTGCGGCGCTTGATGGGTTCTGCCATTGCTCTGGTTAGTGCCGCGCGGTGGATCACGCGGTTAGCGTTGGTATCAAAGCGGGGGTCCCGATGCAGCTCCAGTTTCAGAACGTCACATAATCGGGCGAACTGGGAATCGTTGCCGCAGGCAATAATGAACGGGCCGTCTTTGGCCTCAAAGACCTGGTATGGCGCGATGTTCGGGTTGGCGTTGCCGAGACGGCGAGGGGAATTGCCGGACCAAAAGTAATTGGTGGCCTGGTTGGCGAGGACACCGATCTGCGTATCAAACAAGGCCATGTCGATATGCTGGCCCTGACCTGTTTTGTACCTTTGAATCAATGCTGCTTGTGCAGCGATGACGCCATAAACGGCGGTGAAAATATCGGCATAAGCCACGCCGACTTTTTGCGGCTCACCATCTGGCTCGCCGGTCAGATCCATCAGTCCGGACATGCCTTGGATGATGAAATCATAGCCGGGTCGATGTGCATAGGGGCCGGTTTGGCCGAAACCGGTGATCGAGGTGTAGATGAGTGCGGGGTTGGATTTTGCCAGCGCGCGATAGTCGAGGCCGAATTTGGCCAGACCACCGACTTTGAAATTTTCGACAATTATGTCGGCATTGGCAGCGAGTCGTTTGGTGAGCTTGAGGTCGCTTGACTCTTTGAAATCCAGCGCAATCGAGCGTTTGCCACGATTGCAGCAATGAAAATAGGCGGCAGCACCGTCGCTGGCAAAAGGCGGTCCCCAACCGCGGGTCTCGTCGCCCTCAGGCGCTTCGACCTTGATCACATCGGCCCCGAGATCAGCCAAAGTCTGACCCATCCAAGGTCCTGCCAAAACGCGCGCAAGTTCCAGCACTTTGATACCAGTCAGCGGCAAGTCCATGTCGGGCCTTTGTGTTTCATGCTGCGATAAAGCAAGTCACAAGTGCCGGGTCAAGCTTGCCCTGTTGGGCTGCAACGCATAGATGTGTCGCCATGAAAAACCCGATGAACTATTTATTTCCCAAAACCACAGTTTCCGTCATTCGGTTGCACGGCGTCATCGCCCAAGGGTCGCGCCTCGGTGGCGGCTCAATAAATGATGCAGCGCTAGGTCCGGTGATCGAGCGCGCGTTTCGCGACAAGCCTAAAGCCGTGGCATTATCGATCAATTCGCCGGGCGGGTCGCCTGTGCAATCGGCGCTGGTCGCTGGCCGAATTCGCCGGCTGGCGGACGAGCATAAAATACCTGTCCACGCCTTCTGCGAAGATGTGGCGGCCTCGGGCGGGTATTGGCTGGCGACATGTGCCGATACCATCCACGCCGATCCGAATTCGATTGTCGGCTCGATCGGGGTGATTTCGGCCGGGTTTGGATTTCAAGAGCTGATCGCGCGATACGGCATTGAGCGGCGAGTCCACACGGCAGGCGACAGCAAGTCGATGCTGGATTCATTCGTGCCGGAAAAGCTTGAGGACGTGGCGCGGCTGAAGAAATTGTTTGATGTGATCCACGGCAATTTCATCGCGCAGGTACAAAAGTCGCGCGGGGCGAAACTGGCGGACGGATTGTTCAACGGCGAAATTTGGGCCGGGCAAGAAGCAATCGACAAGGGGTTGATCGATGATTTCGGCCATTTGGTGCCGGTAATGAAGTCACTGTATGGCGAGAAAGCAAGATTCGTTGTGCATGGTCAGAAACGATCCTTTTTCCAGCGCTTGGGTGGGCCCGGTGCGTCGGATGTGATAGGCGCTGTGGAAGACAGGCTGCTATGGCAAAGATACGGTTTGTAAGGTGCTGGTAAAACTCGCCACATTATTTCTGATTGGCATGGTCATACTGGCTTTGATCGGCAAGTGGCGCACGCCCGATAAGCGGCCGAAGGTTGAAAACGCGGTCAAATGTCCGGATTGCGGGGTTTTTTTGATTGGTAACGGCATGCATCAATGCGGTGGCAAGAAGTGAAACCTGGTGCGGCTTTGGTTACGGGTGGCGCCCATCGGTTGGGCCGAGCAATGTGCGTGGCGCTGGCCGAATGGGGCTGGGATGTTGCCGTCCACTATGCATCCAGCAAGACCGCCGCCGAGGATCTGGTCACGGAACTACGGACGAAGGGGGTGCAAGCCGTCGCGCTGCACGCGGATTTGTTGGAGGAAGATGCAACCTCGCGGCTGGTTGCTTTGGCCGGCGCGGCCTTTGGCCAACCGTTGACGATCTTGGTGAACAACGCTTCGATCTTTGAATATGACACCATCAAATCGGCCACTTTGGCCAGTTGGAACCGCCACATAACCTCGAACTTGCGTGCGCCTTTTGTATTAACGCAGGAATTCGCCCGGCAGGTGCCAAAGTCTGTCGGCGAGGGAGAGCACGAAGCAACCGGAATGATCGTCAACATGGTCGATCAGCGCGTGCGCAAGCTGACGCCTGAATTCATGACCTACACGCTTGCCAAGATGGGGCTTTGGGCGCTGACCCAGACAACGGCGCAGGCGCTTGCCCCGGATATTCGTGTCAACGCCATCGGGCCGGGGCCAACGTTGCAGGGAGCCAGGCAAACAGATGCACATTTCGCCAAACAACGGCGTTCGACGATTCTGCAACGCGGGGCCAATGCGGCGGAAATCGTGACGGCGCTGCGATTTATCCTCGAGTCTCCTGGGGTGACAGGGCAACTTATTTGCGTCGATGGTGGTCAACATTTGGCATGGCTAACACCCGATATTTCGGGGGTTGAATAAGGCGGAAGACTCTGCCGCTGGGTGACTTCAACCTGCGCGCGATTCGTTTTGTCCACTTCGGTAGCGCATTCGTAATCTTTGTCACAAATCTGTCAGCAATTTCACATATTTAGCCGGTGGTTAAAATTAAATTGTGCAAAATCAATTTCTTACAAAACTGCTCAAAAAATAGGCAATCCGATAAAATCCCTTATTCTGTTAAGGTTTGGAAGGCTCGCCGAAACTTACACACGAACTTATCCACAGAAATCGTGGACAGGTTTCTGCTTGCGTTGCGTTAGACTTCGGCGCAGCGAGGAGGAGAATCAGGGGATGATGCGGGGATGATTGATAGCGATAACGTAGTACCCAGGACCGGTGGCTTTGTCGAGGATGGGGTATCTGCGCCGACGCCGGAAAAATTGTATGGGCACCAAGTCATTCAGGACTATCTGAAACGCCTGCCGGGATTGCCTGGTGTCTATCGCATGCTCGATGAAAAGGGCGAAGTCTTGTATGTCGGCAAGGCCCGAAACCTGAAAAAACGCGTGACGTCTTATGGCAAGCCAATGGGACATTCGGCCCGGATTGCCCGGATGATTTCGGCAACGGCGACCATGATGTTTCTGACCACTGCTACAGAAACCGAGGCGCTGTTGCTGGAACAGAATCTGATCAAGCAGTTGAAACCTCGTTATAACGTGTTACTGCGCGACGACAAAAGTTTCCCCAACATTCTGGTCAGCGAGGCGCATGCCTTTCCGCAGATCAAAAAGCACCGCGGGCTGAAATCGGAAAAAGGCAGGTATTTTGGACCGTTTGCGTCCGTCGGCTCCGTCAATCGCACCCTGAACCAATTGCAGAAGGCGTTTCTGTTGCGCTCATGTTCGGATTCGACATTTGAAAGCCGCACCCGCCCGTGCCTGCTGTTCCAGATCAAGCGCTGTTGCGGGCCCTGCGTCGGACTGGTCAGCCAAGCGGACTATGGCCGGTTGGTCGACGATGCAACGCGTTTTCTGACCGGCAAATCGACGATTGTGCAAGAACATCTGGCCGCGGAAATGACGGTGGCCAGCAACGCGATGGAATTCGAGCGTGCCGCAGCCCTGCGCGACCGAATACGGGCGCTGACACAGGTGCAGGCCGTGCAGGGGATCAATCCGGCCGGAGTGGAGGAAGCCGACGTCGTCGCCTTGCATCAAGACGGCGGGCAGGCTTGCGTGCAAGTGTTTTTCATCCGCGCCAACCAGAACTGGGGCAACCGCGCCTATTTTCCCCGTACCGGCGCGGGTGCAGAGCCCGATGAGATATTGGAAGCGTTTCTGGGCCAGTTCTACGGCAACAAGACGCCGCCAAAGTTGATCTTGCTGTCACACGGCATCGAAAATACCGATTTGATGGAAAACGCATTATCGACTCAACTTGGTCGCAAGGTCGAATTGGCCGTACCGCAACGTGGCGAGAAACTGCAATTGGTCGAACATGCCGTCAGAAATGCGCGCGAGGCACTGGCCCGAAATATGGCCGAAACCGCCTCGCAGACACGTCTTTTGGATGGATTGGCCGAAGCGTTTGGCCTCGAGGCCCCGCCGCAGCGGATTGAAGTTTACGACAATTCGCACATTCAAGGCGCCCATGCCGTTGGCGGGATGATTGTCGCGGGACCGGAAGGGTTCATTCCTTCGCAGTACCGCAAGTTCAACATCAAAAGCACCGACATCAAGCCGGGGGATGACTTTGGCATGATGAAGGAAGTTCTGGATCGGCGGTTTTCGCGTTTGCTTAAGGAAGACCCCGACCGCGCCAACGGCATGTGGCCGGATCTTTTGTTGATCGACGGCGGGGCCGGGCAAGTTTCAGCCGTGGCCTCGGCTTTGGCTGAACTGGGGGTCGAGGATGTGGAAATCATCGGCGTCGCCAAGGGGCTGGACCGTGATGCGGGAAAAGAGGAATTTTACCGACCCGGAAAACGCCCGTTTGCCTTGCCGCACAAAGACCCGGTTCTGTATTTCATCCAGCGTCTGCGCGACGAAGTGCATCGATTTGCCATTGGTGCACACCGGGCCAAACGGGCCAAAGCGATCGGCGTGACGACACTCGACGAGGTCCCGGGCATTGGCGCGATTCGCAAACGGGCATTGTTGCAACATTTCGGTTCGGCCAAGGCGGTTTCGCGCGCAGGATTAGCCGATTTGCAGGCGGTGGGCGGCATTTCCGCGGCGATGGCTGAGACCATCTACGGTTACTTCCACAGCGAAGGCTAAATCCAGCCTCACCCGGTTGCACCCGGTATCAGGCCGCTCTGGCGACCATACCGCCCGGCAATCGCGTTACCAGACCGCGCAGATCGAGGTCCATCAACACTTCGCTGACCTGATGCGCAGGAACGCCGGATTGGCGGATCAGCAGGTCTTCGTGGACGGGAGATGCGCAGATCAACGATAGAATTTCGCGTTCGGCGTTGTCTTGCAGCACTGGTTTTGTGAACCTCGGAGCGGGGCTTTCACGGGGAATGTTCTGTCCGCTCAGCGCGGCTTGAATGTCATCTGCGCCGCGCACCAATATCGCGCCGTCGCGGATCAGCAAGTTGCAGCCGCTGGCGCGGGCATCAAACGGGTGGCCGGGGACGGCCATGACCTCGCGACCTTGGTCAAGTGCACAGCGAGCGGTGATCAGGCTTCCCGATTTGGCCGCGCCTTCGACGACGATGACAGCTTTCGCCAGTCCGGAAATGATTCGGTTGCGGCGCGGGAAGTCGCGGGCTTGCGGTTCCATGCCGATGGGGGTCTCCGACAGTCGCAGACCGTGCGCGGCGATTTCACCAGCAAGGGCGGAGTTTTCGGGGGGGTAGAGAATATCCACGCCGCCGGCCTGCACGGCGATGGTGCCGGTGGTGAGTGACGCCGCGTGGACGGCGCTGTCGATGCCACGGGCAAGGCCGGAGACGGTGACATAGCCAAGTTCGCCAAGTTCGCCCGCCAGCTTGCGCGCCATGCGCTGGCCAAGCGCCGAGGCATTGCGCGCACCGACAAGGGCAATGCAAGGTTTGATCGTGAACTCCGGATTGCCAAGTGCCCAAAGCAGCGGCGGGGCGTCAAGAATTTCGGCAAGGGCCTGGGGATAGTCTGGGGCACCGAGGCAGAGCAGTTTTGCACCGAGTTTGGCGGCGGCTTTGAATTCGGCTTCTACGATGGAAATTGGGCAGATTTCGTAGGTCGAAACCCCGGCCTTGCGGGCCACCTCCGGCATCGCGGCAAGGGCCGCCTTGGCTGTGCCGAATTCGAACAGCAATCGGCGGAAGGTGGTCGGACCGACACGGCGGGAACGGATAAGACGCAGCCAATCCAGCCGTGCGGAATCATCTTGGGGGGCGGTCTCAGGGATGAAACCGGCGGCGTCTTCGGCGAAGAAAAAATGGTCGTCCATCGGGGGAAGATGACGGGGATTGGTTAAGAGCGGGTGAATCACCCTACTTTCGACAGCCCCTCAGGTGTTTGGTCCAAGATGCAATCCGCCGATCGGTTCCGTCACGATCTCGGAACCCCAGTCGGCGACAAGCGGGATCAACAATGCTATCGACGCTTTGACGCCGGGGATTTCAAACGAAGCAGCGTGGTGGGCCTTCGATTGCCAGACCTCTGTCATGTAAAATGCGTCCGGATGGGCCGGATCCCGCGCGACAACAAACGACAGGCAACCGGGAAGCAGACCCACGTCTGTCAGCATCGAGGCCATTGCAGCGTCCCGTTGTCCGGGATGGGCAACAAAACGATTGATCAGTCCGTGCATCGAAACACTCTTCACGCCGATCCCCCCACCGTCAGACCGCCGATCAGCATTGTCGGTAATCCCACCCCGACCGGCACCCATTGACCGGCTTTGCCGCAGTTGCCCATGCCGGGGTCGAGCGCCATGTCGTTGCCGATCATGCGGATGTTTTTCAGCGCGGTCGCGCCGTCGCCAATCAGGGTGGCACCTTTCACCGGGCGGCCGATCACGCCGTCTTTGACGCGATAGGCTTCGGTGCAGGAAAACACGAACTTGCCGTTGGTGATGTCGACTTGGCCGCCGCCGAAACCGACGGCATAAATGCCGTCTTTGACGGCTTTCACCACGTCGCCGGGTTGGGCATCGCCGCCCAGCATGAAGGTGTTGGTCATGCGCGGCATTGGGGTGTGGGCGTAAGATTGCCGCCGACCATTGCCGGTGGCGGGCACGCCCATCAGGCGGGCGTTCTGGCGGTCTTGCATGTAGCCGACCAGTATCCCGTCCTCGATCAGCACGTTGCGCTGGCTGGGGGTGCCTTCGTCGTCGAAAGAGATCGAGCCACGACGGTCGGGGATGGTGCCGTCGTCGATGACGGTGACGCCTTTGGAGGCGATACGTTGGCCCATCAACCCGGCGAAGGCGCTGGTTTTCTTTCGGTTGAAGTCGCCTTCAAGGCCGTGACCGACCGCCTCGTGCAGCAGGATGCCGGGCCAGCCGGGGCCGAGGGCGACGTCATAGACGCCTGCGGGCGCAGATTCAGCCTCGAGGTTGACCAAGGCGATGCGCAGGGCTTCCTTGGCGGTAAACTTCCAGTGGTCGCCTTGCAGAAGCCTGGCCAAGCCATAACGGCCACCGCCACCGGCCGAGCCGGTTTCGCGGCGGCCGTTATGTTCGACAATCACCGACACGTTCAGCCGCGTCATCGGCCTTGCCTCGGCGATGCGGGTGCCGTCGGGGCGCAGAATTTCGATTTCCTGCATCGACGCGCCAAGCGAGGCCGAGACTTGCACCACCCGCTTGTCGAGCTCGCGGGCAAAGGCGTCGATTTCGCGCAGGGTTTCGACTTTCACCGGAAAAGTGGCGTCGTCAAACGGGTCGCGGTCGGTGTATAGGCGCTGGTTGGTGGCTTTGGGACCGGCGGCAAGGGTGCCACCGCCGGAACCCACGGCCAAACGCGCGGTTTCACTCGCGCGTTTGAGCGCGGATTCGCTGAGTTCGGTGGCATGGGCATAGCCTGCTGTTTCGCCGCGCACGGCGCGTAGGCCAAAACCTTCGCCCGCGTCATAGCCCGCTTGTTTCAAGCGCCCATCGTCAAAGGACAGCGTTTCAGAGCGCCTGCGTTCGAGGAATAACTCGCCATCGTCGGCCCCCGCGACGGCTTCGCGCAGGATTGCCAACGTGCGGCTTTCGTCCAGCGAGGTTTCAAACGGACGAAAGCGGGCTGTCGGTTCGGTCATTTGTCAAATCCAGACTGGGGGCCAAGGCCGTGAAAATCAAAGGCGAAGCGGCTGAATGCCGCAAAGCCGCGCCTTGTCATTAAGTGCGTATTATGATTGATCGGTGCAAGGACACAAAGGGGATTCCGCATAGGAATTTTCGTCGCGGCACCAAAATGCGCTTCGGCTTAATAGACGACGGGGATAGACGATGAGATCAGGCAAAATCGCGGCGAATGTATCGGCCTTAGTTGGTGCCTTGTGGGTCTCTGGCGCGGTTCGGGCGCAGGACAGTTTGCAAGGTCTGCAATCTTTGGGGAAACCGTCGCAGGACGGTTACGATTTCCAGCAGCCGGCTACCGAGCTGATGCGCGATATCCGTTGGCTTGATTCGATGATTTTGATAATTATCACCGCGATTACCCTGTTTGTAACCGCGCTGCTGTTATACGTGGTTTTCCGCTTTAACCGCAAACGCAACCCGGTACCTGCAAGTTTCACCCATAATTCGACGCTGGAGATAGCTTGGACTCTGATTCCGATCATCATTCTGATCATAATTGGCTCGTTCTCGCTGCCGATCCTGTTCAAGCAACAGGAAATTCCCGTCGCGGACCTGACGATCAAGGCGACCGGCAACCAATGGTATTGGTCCTACGAATATCCCGATGATGCCATTGGGTTTGATGCCGTGATGCTGGAGCGTGACAAGCTGGCGACGTTCGGCTATGCGCCCGATGAGTGGCTGTTGGCGACCGACAATGCGGTTGTAGTGCCGATCAACAAGATCGTGCGGGTGCAGGTGACTGGCGCGGACGTTATCCATGCTTGGACGGTTCCGGCGTTTGGCGTGAAGCAAGATGCCGTGCCAGGTCGGCTTGCAGAACTTTGGTTCAAGGCCGAGATTGAGGGAGTCTATTTCGGCCAGTGTTCCGAGTTGTGCGGTAAAAGCCATTCCTACATGCCCATCACCGTGAAAGTGGTGTCGCAAGACAAATATGATGATTGGCTGACCGGGGCGAAGGTTGAGTTCGCCACCGGACCGGTTCAACCGTCGGCGATTGACCTGGCCTCGGCTCAATAAATGTTAGGCGCAATGCCATGACCGACGCGACATTCACTTCTGGTGTTCCTTACGAGGCGCAGCCGTCGGATTATTTTGAACTGCTGAAGCCGCGAGTCATGCGACTGTCGATTTTCACTGCCTTGGTTGGCATGTTGGCAGCGCCGGTTGGGGTGCATCCGGTGATCGCTTTCGCCTCGATTCTGTGCATCGCGTGCGGTGCGGGCGCTTGTGGTGCGCTGAATATGTGGTGGGACGCCGATATTGACCGCAAAATGGGCCGCACGATGGGGCGACCGATTCCTTCTGGTCGGGTGTCGGAAAGTGAGGCGCTGGGCATTGGGTTGGTATTGGCCGTGCTGTCCGTGGCGATGTTGGGTTTGTTCGCCAATTGGGTGGCGGCGAGTTTGCTGGCCTTCACCATTTTCTTTTACGTCGTGATCTACTCGATGTTCCTCAAGCGCCTGACGCCGCAGAACATTGTTATCGGCGGTGCGGCTGGGGCATTGCCGCCTGTAATCGGATGGGCTGTAGCGACGGGGTCGATTGCTGTGGCGCCCTTGCTGATGTTTGCGTTGATATTCGTGTGGACGCCGCCACATTTCTGGGCCTTGGCGCTGTTTCGCAACGACGATTACACCCGTGCCGGTGTGCCTATGCTGCCGGTAACACACGGCACACGCGCGACACGGCGCCATATTCTGGTTTACACGCTTTTGTTGGTGCCGGTCGCTTTGGCCCCTGCTTTTACAGTTGTGGGGGGGCCGGTCTATTTGGCGTCCTCGGTAATTTTGAACGTGGGCTTGCTTTTCGGCGCTGTGGTGCTGAACCGACGCGACGATGCTGGTGCTACGGCGGATCGCTACCGAGTGGAAAAACAATTTTTTGCCTTTTCGATTCTCTGGATGTTCCTGCATTTTGCAGCGCTTTTGGCTGAAGCCGGTTTGCGATTGTCAGGGCTTGCCGTGCAAAACTGGCCGGTTTGGTATTGATCTGATGATCACCCGCGAACATGAAATGCACACGCGGCGCAAGGCACGCAATATCTGGCTGGGGCTGATTCTTGGCGGGTTTGTCGTGCTGGTTTTTGCGGTGACCATCGTCAAGATGATGAATGGCAGTCAGATGGAGGCATTCGACCATTCCGTGCGGCCAAGCGTTACGGTGGAAGATTGAGCGACCGTTCAAAAACCCGGACGGTGCGCTGGCTGGCGTTTCTTGTGCTGGCCATGGTCAGCCTTTCGTTTGCTTCGGTGCCTTTGTATGACTGGTTCTGCCGGGTGACCGGCTATGCGGGCACGACGACTGTGGCGGAAACCGGCTCGGACACGGTGCTTGATCGCAAAATTCTGGTACGATTTGACGGGTCAGTTACCTCGGAAATGCCTTGGGTGTTCCGTCCAGCGCAGACGACGATGGAACTAAAAATCGGCGAAACGGGATTGGCATTTTACGAAGCCTACAATCCAACCGGCGAGGTTGTTGCGGGCACTGCTGCCTTCAACGTGCTGCCCTACGCGGCGGGCGAGTATTTCACCAAGATCGACTGTTTCTGCTTTGAAATTCAGGTTCTGCAACCCGGTGAGCGGGTGATGATGCCAGTGACGTTTTACGTGGATCCTGCCATTGTGAATGAACCGGAACTGCCCAATCTAAAGGAAATCACACTGTCCTACACTTTCAGTGTGACCGACATTCCCGAAGAGCAAGTATTGCTTGCCGATCAAGCGGCAATTCAGGATAAGACAACAACGAACTGACCGTATGGGTTTGCAAGCATAAGGCTCCAAAATGGCGCACGAAAAGAACCACGATTACCACATTTTGAAACCTAGCCTTTGGCCGTTCCTAGGCGCCGCCAGCGGCTTCACCATGCTGTTTGGTTCGGTGCTGTTTTTCCATGATTATGGCCCTTGGGTGATGCTGATTGGTTTTGCTCTGGTGCTGTATACCATGTTCGTTTGGTGGTCAGATGTGGTGCACGAGGCGCATACCGGCGACCATACGCCGGTGGTGCAGATGCATCTGCGTTATGGCATGATCTTGTTCATCATCTCGGAAATCATGTTTTTTGTCGCGTGGTTCTGGACCTTTTTCAAACATGCGCTCTACCCGATGGGGCCGTTATCGCCAGCCATTGACGGAGTTTGGCCGCCAGCGGGGATCACCCCGTTTGACCCGTGGCATCTGCCCTTGATGAATACGCTGATCTTGCTGTGTTCGGGCTGCGCCGCCACTTGGGCGCATCATGCGTTGGTGCATGACAATAACCGCAAGGATTTGGTCAACGGCCTGATCTTGGCGATTGTGCTTGGCATGTTGTTCACCGTGTTTCAGGCCTATGAATACGCCAATGCAAGCTTCGGTTTTTCAGGCAATATCTATCCGGCGAGTTTTTTCATGGCGACGGGGTTTCACGGGTTCCATGTCATCATCGGAACGATCTTTTTGAGCGTGTGCCTGTTCCGCGCCCTGAGCGGTCATTTTACCCCGCAAAACCATATCGGCTTTGAAGCAGCGGCTTGGTATTGGCATTTCGTTGATGTCGTGTGGTTGTTCCTGTTTGCTGCAGTTTATATTTGGGGTTCGTGATATCTGCGACACGACTTGGTGGTTTTGGTGCGGGCGTAACGGCCCGCACTTTCGTTTTAAGGGACGCGCATGAATAGGCGGATGATCTTTCCGGTGGCCTTGGGTCTGAGCGGTTGTGCTGTGTTAATCGCGCTGGGCGTTTGGCAGATGCAGCGGTTGCAGTGGAAACAAGGGGTATTGGCCCAGATAAGCGAAAAGATTGCCGCTGCGCCAGTTGCTTTGCCAGCAGCACTGTCGGAAGTTGCAGATGAATACCGCACCGTCAATGTTTCCGGCAACCTTCTGGAACAACCGATCCACGTTTTGACCAGTCAGAAACCTGAAGGACCGGGGTTTCGGGTGATCCAACCGCTTATGCTATCTACAGGTCAGCGATTGTTGGTCGATCTGGGGTTTATCCCCGAAAGCGAAAAAACAACGCAAGCGTTTGTGGGCGATGTCAGCGTGACCGGCTCGCTGTTATGGCCCGACGAAGTTGACAGTTTTACGCCGGCGCCAAATCGGCAGAAGAACATCTGGTTCGCCCGCGATTTGCCAGCGATGGCCGAGGTAATGGGCACCGATCCTGTTTTGATCGTCGCCAGCGAAACCTTTCCAACGCTGGCACCGCGACTGACACCTGTGACTATCAACATCCCCAACGATCATTTCGGTTATGCCGTCACGTGGTTTTCGCTGGCTGCCGTTTGGGGCATGATGACAGGCTATGCTTTATGGCGTATCAGGCGCCGGATCGATTGAGAGCGGGCCAGTTCGCATGAAATATATCTCGACCCGGGGTCAGGCACCCGTGCTGTCTTTTGAAGAAGCGATGCTAACCGGACTGGCGCGGGACGGCGGGTTGTATGTACCTGAAACCTGGCCGCAAATGAGCCATGCCGACATCGCCGGATTGGCTGGGTTGAGCTATGAGGATGCAGCGTTTCGGGTGATGAAACCGTTCATCGGCGATGCGTTTTCCGATGCAGAATTCCAGCAGATTATTGCGCGCGCCTACGCCGGATTTGACCATGCTGCGCGGTGCCCATTGGTGCAAATCGGTGCGAATGAGTTTCTGCTCGAACTGCATCACGGACCGACCCTGGCGTTCAAAGACGTGGCGATGCAGTTGATCGGGCAAATGTTTCAGCTGGCGCTGAAACGTCGTGGTCAGCGGGTGACGATTGTAGGGGCGACTTCGGGCGACACCGGCTCAGCGGCGATTGAGGCGTTTCGCGGCTTGGATGCGGTGGATGTGTTCATCTTGTTCCCGCACGGCCGCGTGTCGGAAGTGCAGCGGCGGCAGATGACGACGCCGGTGGAGAGCAACGTTCACGCCATCGCCGTTGACGGCGATTTTGACGATTGTCAGGCACTGCTGAAGGACATGTTCAACGACTTTGATTTCCGCGACAGCGTGCGACTGGCGGGCGTGAATTCGATCAACTGGGCACGGGTTTTGGCGCAGGTGGTGTATTATTTCACTTCGGCGGTTTCTTTGGGTGCGCCGCACCGAAAGGTCAGTTTCACGGTTCCGACCGGCAATTTTGGTGATATTTTTGCGGGCTATGTGGCCAAGCGGATGGGCCTGCCGATTGACCGGCTGGTGATTGCGACCAATCAGAACGACATTTTGCATCGAACCTTGGAAAGTGGCAATCACCGGAAATCAGGGGTGGCGCCCTCCATTTCGCCGTCGATGGATATTCAGGTCTCCTCGAATTTTGAACGGCTGGTGTTTGATCTGGTGGGACGCGATGGGGCTGCGGTGACGGGGTTGTTTGACGAGTTGGCCAGCGGTGGTTTCAATCTGCCGCAAGGGGCTCTTGGCGCGCTGCGTGATGAGTTTGATTCCGCCCGCGTCTCTGAACAGGAAACTTCGCAAACCATCCGCACAACGGCCAAATCGACGGGCGAAATCGTATGTCCGCATACCGCCGTCGGCATCAAAGCTGCCTGTGAACAACGCGGCGACACAGCTGTGCCGATGATTTCACTGGCTACCGCCCACGCCGCCAAATTTCCCGATGCGGTAAAAGCCGCAACCGGAATTCACCCCGAATTGCCACCGCACATGGCGGATTTGTTTCGGCGGCCAGAACGTGTTACGCGGGTCGCTAACGATTTGAATGCAATAGAAACCATCATCAAACAAAGGATCGGCGCTTGACCGTTCAGACACACACACTTGCGAACGGCTTTCGGGTCGTCACGGAAAACATGCCGGGTCTGCGATCCGCTGCCATCGGCATTTGGGTTGATGCCGGCGGGCGCCACGAGCGGATCGAACAGAACGGCATTGCCCATTTTCTTGAGCACATGGCCTTCAAGGGCACAACAACGCGCACGTCGCTGCAGATCGCCGAGCAGATCGAGGACGTGGGTGGCTACATCAACGCCTATACCAGCCGCGAAATGACCGCCTATTACGCACGTGTTTTGGAAAACGACGTACCGCTGGCGATGGATGTGATATCCGATATCCTGCTGAACCCGGTCTTTGACCCCAAGGAAATTGAAGTTGAACGCGGGGTGATCCTGCAGGAAATTGGCCAAAGCCTGGACACTCCTGACGACGTGGTGTTCGACTGGCTGCAGGAAGTCGCCTATCCCGAGCAACCGATTGGCCGTACGATCCTAGGGCCGACCGAGCAGATAAAATCGTTCAGCCGCGAGGATCTGTCGGGGTTTGTGAAGGAATATTATGGTCCCGAGCAAATGATTTTGGCCGCCGCCGGTGCCGTCGATCACGACCAGATTGCCCGTACTGCCGAAGCGCTGTTCGGCCATTTGCAGCCACGCAAAGCCCCGAAACTGAAGGGTGCCAAATTTGTTGGCGGCGAGCGGCAGGTTGTGAAGAAGCTGGAACAGGCGCATTTCACCTTTGCCCTGGAAGCCCCGCATTACCGTGATGAAGCGGTCTATACCGCGCAAGTCTATGCCATCGCCCTAGGTGGTGGGATGTCATCGCGGCTGTTTCAGGAGATACGCGAAAAACGCGGGTTGTGTTATACCATATTCGCCCAGACCGGGGCGTTTTCCGATACTGGAATGCTGACAATTTATGCCGGCACCAGCGCCGGCCAGATTGGCGAGCTGGCAAATCTGACCATGGATGAAATTCGCCGTTCTGCCGATGACATGACCCAGGCCGAGGTTGACCGGGCGCGCGCTCAGATGAAGGCAGGGCTGTTGATGGGGCTGGAAAGCCCGTCGTCGCGCTGCGAACGACTGGCAAGGATGATTTCGGTTTGGCATCGCGTACCGGAACTGGACGAGACCATTGCCCGCATTGATGCCGTCAATCTTGCCGGGGTCAAAGGCGTTGCGGTATCTGCGCTGACCGCGCCAAGGGCGGCAATGGCTTTATATGGCCCGGTCAAAAAGGCACCGAATCTGGCGGAATTGACAGCGCGATTGGCCGCTTGAACCGATGTTTTTTCGGCGTCTAAGGCTCGCCATTCAGACGCCTCGGTTGACTTTGCGGCTGCCCGAAGTAACCGATCATGCCGCATGGGCGCATTTGCGCGCGGAAGGAAACGAGTTCCTGTCGCGCTGGGAGCCGGTGCGCGACGCCGACCATTTGACGGCCAAAGCCTTCCGAAACCGAGTTGCCTGGGGCCAAAGGTCGGTCGAATCCGGGCGAGCGATTCCGCTGTTTCTGATCCGGCGCGACGATCAGGCTTTGCTTGGCGGAATCACCTTGGACAATATTCGTCGCGGACCGGCGCAATCGGCCAGTGTCGGCTATTGGGTCGGCGCGGAGCATGCCCGGCAAGGCTATATGAATGAAACGCTGGGTGCGGTAGTCGACTATGCGTTCAAGAAACTGGACCTGAGCCGGATCGAAGCGGGATGTCTGCCGGAAAATGCGCCGTCTCGCGCGCTTCTGGAAAAGTCGGGTTTCAAATATGAAGGGGTCGCGCAAAGTTATCTGCAAATAGCAGGGCGATGGCGCAACCATGTGCTGTACGCAAATTTGCGCTGGGACCGGCGCGGAAAAACCGACTCGGGCTAAAAGAATCGACGTCAGTTGGCCATTTCGGCGGTAAGATCGTGCCATCGTGCCTGATGGGGGTTCGTTGAATGCGCCACTTCGCCTTCGTCTTTGCCGTCGTTTTCGCAGCGCCGTTGTCGGCCCTTGCGCTCAATTCGCACTGTATTGCCTTGGCGCAAAACCAAGGCGTCACTCGCGCCAGTCTCAATGGCAACGCAACCTTGGCCGATGACGAGCTTCGGCTGCATTTCGTCGGCCACTCGACATATGTCATCGAAACCGCCGACGGCACTACGGCAGCGACCGATTTCACCGGCTTTGTCGGCCCGGACCTGATTCCCGATCTGGTCACCATGAACAACGCCCATTCCAGCCATTTCACCGACACACCCGACACACGAATCGATCACGTACTGAAAGGGTGGGGTGGCAGCGAACCGGCCTATCATCGGCTGGAACTAGGCGAAATGCTGGTACGCAACGTAACAACCGATTTGCGCGGCGAATTTGGCAGTACCAAGGACGGCAACTCGATTTTCATTTTCGAAGTAGCGGGTCTATGCATCGGCCACTTGGGCCATCTGCACTACGAACCTAACGACGAACAATACGCGTTGATCGGCAGGCTGGACGTGGTGATGGTACCGGTTGATGGCGGGCGAACGCTGGATACCAACAGCATGATCCGCGTCATGAAGCGGGTGCATGCGCAATTGGTGTTGCCGATGCATTGGTTTGGCAACGCGACGCTAGAGAGTTTCCTGGTTGGCATGTCGGACGAATTTGAAATAGACGTGCGGGTCGAAAGTTCGACCACGACCTCGCTGCGGGACTTGCCGCGAAAGCCAACGGTGCGGGTGCTGCTGCCCGCAATTATTGACGGGACGGTGGAATAGGACCATAGTTTCTTCGGTAAGCTTTGACTTTTTTTGGTGAAGATTTCGAAACCACAAGTGCATTCGCGGGGCAAAACGTTATGCGCAATATCATCCGCAGAGTTGGAGTTTTTGTCGCAGTGCTCGCTTTCCCGCTAGCGGCGAATGCCATCGAAATGATCCACTGCCGTGGTGCCGGATCCTCCCAGTACTTGGCACAAAATAACGAAGCTGACCCAACAATTGATACTGCAAACGACGAAGTGCAATTGACTTATGTCGGGGGGTCAACGTTCCTGATCGAAACAGCAAAGGGCACGTTGGCGGCGACCGATTTTGTCGGTAATCTCGGAGCCGGACAAATTCCCGATCTGGTGACGATCAACAGGGTGTTGGCGCAGGATTTGACCCAGCCAACAGACCCGCGAATTGCCCGTGTGATGCCGGATTCCGATGGTCGCTTGCCGAACGGTTATTTTATGGAAGTCGGACAAATGCTGGTCCTGAACTTGCCAGCCGGTTTGCGCGGCAGCGTTGGCCGAATCGAATCTGACAATTCGATTTTCGTCTTTGAGACCGCAGGGCTTTGCATCGCACAGTTCGGCCAATTGAACCGCGAGCCGAGTGCAGACGAATACGCGGCGCTCGGCAAGCTTGACGTTGTGATGGTGCCAGTAGAACAGGGCCGGACCTTGGACCTGGCCACAACTTTGCGCATGCTGACGCGGTTGCAGACAAAAGTTGTGCTGCCGATGAATTGGTCGGAACCGGCGGTGTTGGACGAATTTGTCGACGGGTTATCGGCAGGTTTCGCGGCGGATGTCCGATCCGAAAATACGACAGTTGTTTCTCAGCAGAGCTTGCCGGAGTTGCCGGTTGTGACAGTCTTGCTAGCGCCAGATCAAGCAGCCGGAGCTTGAGGTTACCCGTCGCCTGTGGTCTTTCAGGCCGCATGGACCTGAACCCAGCAACACCGGAATTTATCAAGCAAATCGGCCTTGCCATAGGCGCGAGCAAAATACTGCCGCCCGAACCCCGCTATCTGGCCGATCCACGCGGTCTGCGGCAAGGCCACGCGGCGGCCGTGGTGCTGCCGCGCAGCGTTGGAGATGTGTCAGCGATCTTGAAGCTTGCCAACGCGGCGTGCGTGGGCGTGGTGCCCTATTCGGGGGGCACGGGGTTGGTCGGCGGGCAGATCATGCCCGATGGGGCACTGCCGCTGGTACTGTCACTGGAAAAGCTGAATGCGGTACGCGAAATAGATGTGCGCGGCAATGTCATGGTGGCCGAGGCGGGGGTGATTTTGGATACGGTGCGGGCGGGCGCGGATGCTGCCGGCCGGCTGTTCCCGCTGGCTTTGGCTTCGGGTGGTTCTTGCCGTATCGGTGGCAATCTGGCGACCAACGCCGGCGGCGTGCAGGTGCTGCGTTATGGCAATGCGCGGGATTTGTGCCTGGGCATCGAAGCGGTTTTGGCAGACGGAACGATCATCCATGCGCTGAAAAAACTTCGCAAAGACAATACCGGATACGATCTGCGCAACCTGCTGATCGGCTCGGAAGGCACGCTTGGCATCATCACAGCGGCCAGTTTGAAACTTTTCCCCAAACCCCTGATCAACGCGACCGCATTGGTCGCTGTGGCCTCACCCTCGGCGGCCCTGGATTTATTGAACCACATGCGCGACCGTCTGGGCGACACAGTAGCGGCGTTTGAATTGATCAACGGGCAAGGGCTGGAATTCCTGCACGAAACCATGCCGCAGATCGCGGTGCCTTTGTCAGGGGCTTGGCTGGTGCTGGTCGAGGCCGCAGGGGGCAGTTCGATTGTCGCTGATATGTTTGAAGCGGCATTGGTGGAAGCCTTTGAAAACAAACTGATTTCAGAGACTTTGCTGGCAGCCAATGAATCTCAGCGCAAGGCATTTTGGACCATGCGCGAATCTATCCCACTGGCCAATCGGAAAATCGGCTATGTCTCGGCGCATGATATTTCGCTGCCATTGAACAACATTCCGGCGTTTGTCAGTGAAACTTCGGCGGCGATTTCTGCCATGGATTCGACCCTGCGTGTCAATGCCTTTGGCCATCTGGGCGACGGCAATCTGCATTTCAACGTGTTTCCGGGGGTTGGCCGAAAAGCCGAAGACTATGACGATTTGCGACGTCGTTTGGTGCGCTTGATCCACGATCGTATTGATAAGATGGGCGGATCTTTCAGCGCCGAACACGGCATCGGGCGGGCCAAGGTGGCCGAGCTGCTGCGCTATGGCGACCCCGGACGGTTGGCGGCGATGCGGGCGATCAAGCGGGCGCTGGACCCGAACGGCATCATGAATCCGGGGGCGGTGATCGCGGTTTGACGCTTGGACATTGGTTTGTTGCATTGCAGCGGGCCGGGGTAAAAGCATGCAAAATATCTGTGCACCGGGCGTGCACATAGCGTGCACCGGGCGTGCATACGATTTGGCGCGCGCCCCAGTGGCAAAGCGGGTCCATTTGCACCGATTTGTGCTGCATGTGCGAACGGCCCAACAAATTATCGTACCGACCGGTCGGTCGGTTCTTGTTTCGAGCATCGCTTGCCCGCTACCCAGACCTGTGGCCGCAAGCGATGGTGGGAACCGCAGGCGAAAGCCGGTTTGCCGGGCACAATTGAGTATTTTTGGAACCCTGAAAAAGGGTTGACCGCTTTCACCGCCAAAATCGCCTGCGGGCCGACAGGGCAATTTTGAGAGGCGGCAGGATATTCAATGGTCGGAAATTGGGGGCCAAACACCCTTGCGCACAAACCAAAAACCAAAACGCCCTTCCGGTTTTACCAGAAGGGCGAGTCGGGTCAGACTTTTGGTCTGCGATTAAGTGCAAGCAGCGCCCTGAAACCGGGCAAGCTGAGAGTTAGGCGGTCTTGGTTGAGATATGGTTAACGCGCGGAGGATTGCGAAATTAATCCTCCCCATCCTACCGCCCTAAACTTGTTGGGCGCTACACACCGCGCTAGAACCTCGAGCCGCTTTCGCGTCGTCATTTTGGGTACAAGGCCGCGGCAAAGGCCTTGTCGCTCTCAGAAAGGCTCGTTCCACGACGGATCAAAGGCCCTTCAATTAAAAATGATGGGTCAATGTCAAAATTCATAACCGATTCTGGATCAAATTCCCGGTAATCTGGGAGTTTATCTTTATCATGCTTGCGGAAATAATTCCGTTCAACTGTTGATCGGTCAAGATAACTCAAGCTAGCATATACTACGTCTTTGTTCCAACGTATGTCAGAGTTTGGATTCTGAAATTCATGAATCATACCAAGTACGTGTCCAAATTCATGCAACACGTTTCCCCGATCTTCTTCCGTAATAGTGTCGCCGTCCGATACGAAACCTAGATTCATCGTCGCGTTGCTCGGTTTGACCGCGAGGGACTGCGTTCCAATGAAGGTCCAATTGCCGAGACTTGGTTCAAAGGCGATGCGAATTTCACTGCTTGCGTCGTCATTGAATCCGAATGTCAGATTTGCGAATTCGCTCCATTCGGCGGCAATCTCGACGACTTTCTTCTGTTGTGCATCTGACCCCCCTAAGAATGAGACGCGGATTGTTGCCCCGTTCGTCCAAAGGCTGCCTTTTGTATCTTTTCGTACCAGACTATTTGGACCTTTCGTCAATTCATCGAGTTGGAACTTTTGTGCAGGCGTCAGTTCCTTCATCGAAACTACAATTGCCAGAGCTAATTTGTTTTGCTCGTTGATTTGACCAAGATGCATTTTCGCTTGCGCCAACGTTGACTCAAGTTCTGTGTCCAAGCTCCTTACTTTATTTATTGCCTGATCAAGTTCGATCTGTGCTGTTTCTAACCTACCCTGCAATTCATTCAAACTTTGCTCGCCTTCTCGCAATTCATCCACCGCTTTTTCAAGTTTGAATCCGAAAAAATATGTTCCTATCACCAAAAAAATCGCTAGGGCTGCGCCGACAAATTTTGCGAATTTCAACAGGCCACGGTCAAGGATATATGTGACATGCCCCCCATTCATGTTGTCGTTTTTTGGCGTCTCAGAACTTTGAATGGGCAATAACATTGATTGACAGAAGCGACATTTGATCGCCTCGTCTTGTATTTCTTCCTTGCAGAATGGGCAACGTTTCATCGGTAAACTTTGCGAAACGACACATTAATCTGGCATCACGCCCTTGGAACACATCATTGCGAATCGGCAGTAAATTTATTGGTGCGTCGAATTATTGAAAAAACAAATTACCCGAAAATTACCTTTAAGCAACTTTCATATTTCAAATAAAACGAGCAACGAAAGCAAATCATAGAACTTCGAAAAAATGCCATGGGCGACCATAACTGCCATGTTTAGGAAACATAACAGATTCTAGCCGGTCAATGCCCCGCAAACTCGCACAACACATGCACGTCCATCCCCAGTGCCTTCAGCTTCTGCATGCCTCCCAGTTCGGGCAAGTCGATGACAAAAGCGCAGCCGATAATCACGCCGCCAAGTTTCTCTATCAGCCTGATCCCCGCTTCGGCAGTGCCGCCGGTGGCCAGCAGGTCATCCACCAGCAGCACCCTTTCACCGGGCTGGATGGCGTCGTCGTGGATTTCCATCACGGCCTCGCCATATTCGAGCTGATAGGCTTGTTCCAAGGTCTTGCCCGGCAGTTTGCCTTTCTTGCGGATCGGAACGAAG
The DNA here is from genome assembly GCA_031369165.1 of Paracoccaceae bacterium. Classification (GTDB taxonomy): domain Bacteria; phylum Pseudomonadota; class Alphaproteobacteria; order Rhodobacterales; family Rhodobacteraceae; genus JANMOK01. The sequence goes on along the minus strand of JANMOK010000037.1, from coordinate 2,117 downwards.
CCAACTGAAAGCTGGTGCGCGACGGCACCGCCCAGGATGAACCCCCGCGCCTCCAGCCCCGCCACCTTGTCGATCCGCTCGCCCGCATAGGGATGCAGCAACTGGTCGATGGCGATGCGAAAGCCGCGCGGGTCGCCGAAAAGCGTGGTCACATCGCGAAACAGGATACCGGGTTTGGGAAAATCCGGGATGGTGCGGATATAGTCTTTTACGGTTTTGCGGCGGTTCATCTCATTTCGACTTTCGGCTTTTCGAGCATTGTCTTGACAACTTCCATCGCCTTTTCCTCACGCTCGGCGTAACTTCCGTTGACCAAGGTGAAACTTGCGCCGTGTTTTTTCAGCTTGGCCAGCGTCAAGTCGAAGAAACGCTTGCGCAGATCGGCCTTGGCGAAATAGCGGATCGGGTCATTTTCCCAAGCGACATCGTGGCCCAACAGCAAGTAGTGGTCGGGCAGTGAAATGCGGGCTTCCAGATCGGGCAGCTCGTGGTCCAGCAGCATCTCGGCCCAGACGGCGGTCAGCAATGCGTCGGTATCTTCAAACAAAATAGGGCCGGCTTTTTGCGCCAAAGTTTGCCGATGCGCTTCGTGTCCATCGACGATCAGGTGCAATTCTTCGGGCCGATAGGGGCCGGGGGTGCGGAATTTTTCATACGGGCGACCGAATTCGGGCACATAAGGTCCGCCAAATTTTTCGGCCAGAAACTTGGCCATGTAGGATTTTCCGGTCGATTCGCCACCCACCATCGTCAGGCGTTTCTGGAAATAGGGCCGAACTGGCCCCGGAATGCTGCCCCAATGCCCAAAAGGATAGCGGCGGATGTCGCTGGAATTGGCCGGAAATGCCATCCACATCGGGTCAAGAATGAAATGTTGCGCGCCAAGGGCCGCGGCCAAAGTGGCGACATAGGCCTCGGACCCAATCACCCGGTCGATATGTTCAGGGTGAAAACCGCGAATGATCCGCACCCAGTCCGGGCTGTCGGTGGGCAATAGGCGGACCCCATGATTTTGCACGATCACCGGGCAATTGGGGAACAGTTCCTGCATCCACGCCTTGCGGGTTTGCGGGGCAATCGGGTCGTGGTCGGATGTGGACAAGATGATGGTCAGGCGGTCAACCAGATAGCTTGCAGTCTGGATCAACGCGACATGGCCTTCGTGAGGCGGCATGAAAGAGCCTAGGATCACGCCTGTCGTCATGCCGTTGCCCCGTTTCGGTTACTGCTTGTTCTAGCGTGCCGCCAAGGAGCATGGCAATTCGTTGTTTCTAGAGAGTGCCCGTGGTATTCGGGCGAAACGAGGCGTCTGGCCAAGTTCAAAGTACATGGTCCGCCTGAAAGGTGTTGCCATGTCCGCAACCACAACCCGGCTTGTCACATTCTTCATCTTGGCCTGCGCCTTTGCGTGGTTTGGCAATCTGGGCAATTGGCTTTGGCCTTCGAAGGGTTGGCCGGTGCCGATGAATCCGCTGGGACCCTTGATTGCCGCAATCGTGGTGATCTGGTATTTTGAGGGGCGTGCGGGCCTCGGACAGTGGTGGCGACGTTTAATGCGGTTTCGCGCACCAGTTTGGCTCTACGCACTGGTGTTTTTTGTTCCGCTTGCCATCATCATTGCGTCGATCTGGCTGGCGATTGCCGTTGGCACACCTGCCGGGCCACTGCCGCCGCGCGGCGTGGCGGAATTTCTGATCCTGATACCGATCATGCTGATCATGGGGCCACTGCCGGAAGAATTGGCGTTTCGCGGTTACGGCCAGCACGAGTTGCAAAAACAACTGTCGCCGCTGGCTGCGTCGCTTTGGATCGGTTTCGGGGTGGTTGTTTGGCATTTGCCGCTGCTGGTTGGCGGTTACATTCCGCCCTTTATTGCTTTGGCATTGCCGGCGGTTTCGGTTGTCTATGCTTGGCTCTACGTCAATGGGCATAGCGTTTGGCCGCTGGTGGTGCTGCATTTTGCGCAGAACTATTTCGGCGGCGAGTATTTCGGCCTGAAGTTTGCGCAGGCGGATCGGGGTGTTTGGATCTATTTCCTGACAGCCTTCTATATCCTTTGGGCGCTGGTGTTGTGGTGGCGGTTGGGGCCGTCATTGGGGCGCAAAGAGCCGATCAAT
>JANMOK010000035.1:0-9229 GCA_031369165.1 Paracoccaceae bacterium | reverse complement strand
CCGATTGAATGCCGCAGCGCATGGATTCCAGATGGGTAAAATACACCAGATCCTGCCCTTCCCATTCCCGCACCGCCAACCAATTGGCTTTTGTTATATCCATGATCGGCTTGACCTCGGCGCTGGTCATGAAAGGCGCTTGCGCAAGGGCTGGCAGGGCAGTTGCCAACAACAAAGCTAGAATAAACGGTCGACGCATCGGTGCCTCCTTGGTTGGCTTCACCTTGGCGCAACAAAAGATTCCAATCAAGCGTGGCGATAGCCGCGCGGCGCAACCAAAGGTTTCAAGGACCTTCCGATCAGCAGGTCTTGCCGCGCATCTTCCAATACCAGACACGACAATTGGCCACCGAACACCGCGCCTGTGTCAATGCCTATCCTGTTGCCTGCATGTTCGACCTGTTGCACGACGGTATGCCCGTGCACGACCCTAAAACCAAAATCGGCGCTGGAATCCAGAAATCCTTCGCGAATCCAGATCAAGTCCATCAAGTCTTGGTGTTCCAAAGCAATTCCGGGGCGGATTCCGGCGTGCACAAACAGGTATGATCCAATTCGGCATGTCGTCGGCAACCCTTTCAAAAAAACGATGTGAGCATCGGGCACGGCATCGACAAAGGCCCGGTGCGTGCGTTCCGGCGCGTATTCGCTGGCCCCGGCGACCCCGTAAGATGCCAATGTCATGTCGCCGCCCATACGAGGGTTCAGCCAATGCAACCGCGACGTTCTTTCGACCGGGTCGTTCAGATAGTCCAGAAAACACAGATCGTGGTTGCCGAATAGAAACAGCGTTTCAGGCCCAGAATTTTGCATCTGCATCAAGTATTCAACCGTGCCACGCGAATCTGGCCCTCGGTCGGTGTAATCGCCAACGAACACGATCAGCGGGTTTACGTGCGGACGGGCCCTCAAATCGGCCAGAATCTCGGATTCCACCCGCCGCAAATGGTCAATGCAACCATGCACATCACCAATCGCATAAATACGCCGATTATCGGTTTGGTTCATTTCGCGGCTCCGGTCGCGCGGGTGCCATAACATCCTTACGCGGCGTTGTCTTTGCCTTGGCAAACGTTTGAGTTGCAACCACACATTTTCTGACGGCTACTTCATCCCAACGCTTCACCGTCGAAACAAGCGGTTGAATTCGAAAGTTCGGATCACTTTTGCGGTAATCGACGTCGAAGCCGGGTGCGTGGGGTTGATAAGCGCGGCCCATTCCTCTGGGACTATCACCGAAGGCACCAGCAGAACGGGGGAGCTGCACAGCTTTAACCAAGATGATCCTAAAGCGACGCTGGCCCTGCCAGCAGGAATGGCCGACCAAAGCTGCGGCAATGCATTGATCTCCAGCTTTTCGTGCAGGCTCCACACGTTTTCTGGTACTTCGATCTCCACAAGGAAGCGGTTCAGCGGCAGTCCTGCATTGTCGATATGTGCGGCTGTCTCTAGTACGGCGATTGCTATTGTCGGAGCGCAGTAGACCACTGGTTCTGAATCGTCGTTCCAACGACCGGGATTGGCGGCAGCACCGCCCCCGCTGAGGTCCGTGGCGGCGTATTTGCGCGTTTCGGCGGCAATTCGCCACAGCCTCACTGATAGGCCCCGCTGCGCATAGCCCCCAGTACTTTGGCAACGATTGACACACCGGTCGGGGAATCTAAGAACTCCAAGGGCTTGCGACCACCCAAGGCTGGCTGTGGCCGGTCCATCCAGTTACCCAACCACTTCACGGTATCAAAATTCTTGGCTTCGGGCGCGGTACTGTCATCGACGATATCTTGAGCGACAGACAGCAGCTTGATCATGCCAACGACCGCAGTGCCGTCAATCAATGCATTGGTTGCCGCCTTGCGAGAAGCCGTGGCCTTGGAGATGCCAAGAGCGGTCGCCAGCCAAACGTATGGGACTTCCATGCGTTTGGCCAAGTCAGCCAGAAAATCTGCGCTGACACCCTTGCGCTCCGTTTCCAATGTTTGCATGGGCGTTGCTGAATACATCCGGTTCAAAAAACCATCCAACCCCTTACGCCGCGTGTAGGTCAGGGCATCAACCGGAGATATGCCGATCTTTGCACCGATTTTCATAGGCTTCCCTCCCAGACGAATTCGGGGCTTCGATCCTGCGGAGTGCTGAGAGACCGCATTGGAATGGGCACTTTTTTGGGTGGGAACGGCGGTGTCGGACATGGGTCGCCTCTATGGATCATCTGAGACAGATAATAGTCTCAAATGAGACGTCCTTCAAGATGCCAATTCATTGGTGATTGCTATCCAATGCTGCTTAGACAAGAAAAAACCCCCGGGGCCAGGCCCACGGGGGTTCGTTTCGTATCGGCTTTGTTCGCCAATTCTATTTACAAACCGCCTTCGCGCTGCAATTTCTTGCGCGCCAGTTTGCGAGAACGGCGGATGGCCTCGGCTTTTTCACGAGCCCTTTTAATCGATGGTTTTTCGTAGTGCTGTTTCAGTTTCATTTCCCGAAACACGCCCTCGCGCTGAAGTTTTTTCTTCAGTGCCCGAAGCGCCTGATCGACGTTATTGTCGCGGACCATTACCTGCATCTGGTTTCACCGCCCTTCTAGGTTTGAGTTGCATGATTTGCAGGACGGGGCCGTATAGCAACGCTGCGCGCTCGAGTCTATAGTCGGCGCGCAAAGGGGTTGATATGCCGCGTAAAACCAAAACCGAATCCGATCATATTGCCGATGCCAAGGCGAAGGTGCTGAAGGCCGCGCTGGTGCATGTGCCCTTTGACGGGTGGAGCGACGGTGTGCTGGCCATCGCCGCACAGGAGGCCAATGTGGATGCGGGTCTGGCCAAGCAAGCGTTTCCGCGTGGCGGCATTGATTTGGCGCTGGCGTTTCATTTGGAGGGGGATGCGGAATTGGTCGGTATGCTGGCCAAAGCAGATATGAGCGGCCTGCGCTTCCGCGAGAAAATCGCTTTGGCGATCCGTCTGCGATTGGAAATCGCCGCGCCGCATCGTGAAGCGGTGCGCCGTGGGGTGACGTTGTTTGCTTTGCCGCAGTATGCCGCCGAAGGGGCCAAGGCGATTTGGCATACGGCGGATGTGATTTGGACGGCTTTGGGGGATACCAGCCAGGACGTGAATTACTACACCAAACGCGCCACGCTTTCCGCCGTTTGGTCGGCAACGGTGTTGTATTGGCTCGGCGATGATTCGGGCGGTTACGCGAATACAAGCGCCTTCATCGACCGGCGGATTGAAAATGTGATGGCCTTTGAAACCTTCAAGGCAAAGTTCCGCGACAGTGCAGTTGGCAAGTTGGTTATGCAGGGGCCGGGGCGGATACTAGATCGGGTTCGCGCACCCGGCAGCAATGCCCCCGATGATTTGCCGGGGAAGGTTTCGTGAAACTGCCCGTAACAATGCGGGCCGTGGAAATCTCGCAACCCGGCGGGCCGGAAGTGTTGCAAGCTACCACGCGTGCCGTACCCTCACCCGGTGCCGACGAAATCCTGATCCGCATTGTCGCCGCAGGCGTCAACCGACCTGATGTCTTGCAACGCAAAGGCGCCTATGCCCCGCCGCCCGGCGCTTCGGACCTTCCGGGGTTGGAAGCGGCGGGCGAGGTTGTGGCACTTGGTGCAACAGTCACGCGCTGGAAGGTCGGCGATCGAGTTTGCGCGCTGCTGCCGGGTGGCGGTTATGCCGAATACGCTCTGACCCACGCGGACCACGCTTTGCCGATTCCTGCCGGGCTGACGATGGTTCAGGCGGCGGCATTGCCCGAGACATTCTTCACCGTCTGGACCAATGTTTTCATGCGAGGGCGACTGAAAGCGGGCGAGACATTCCTCGTCCACGGCGGCACATCGGGCATCGGAACGACGGCAATTCAACTGGCATCGGTGATGGGCGCACGCGTTTTTACCACCGCTGGATCGGATGAGAAATGCGCCATTTGCCGCGATTTGGGGGCGGAATTGGCCATCAATTACCGCGAAAATGACTATGTTGAAGCGATCCGAAACGCCACCAATGGCCAAGGCGTGGACCTGACCCTCGATATGGTTGGCGGCACCTACATCAACCGCAACATCGACGCCATGGCGATGGACGGCCGGCTGGTCTTCATCTCATTCCTCGATGGCCCAAAAGCCGAAGCGAACTTCGCGCAAGTGATGATGAAACGCCTGACCATCACCGGCTCCACCCTGCGCCCGCAATCGGTGCAGGCAAAGGCCGTGATTGCAGCAGCGCTGCGCGAAAAGGTTTGGCCGCTGATCGAGGCGGGCCGAATTGCGCCGGTGATGGACCGCGTTTTCGCCCTGGAACAAGCCGCCGACGCGCATCGTCGGATCGAGGATGCGGCGCATGCGGGGAAAATTGTGTTAGAGATTTCAAAGGGCTAAGGCACAATCGAACTGTGTCGCGAGTCGCAGACAGCACCGCACGCCGCACCAGACATCTAACCCGTCAAAGCTCAAAACTCATATGCCAACTGGGCACCCGAGCGCGATGAATTCCGTGCACTGACACCAGAATCTTGCGATGCCGCTGGATCAGTGCAGGACCAGAACCGGCAGCCGCGACTGCGACAGCAGTTTGACCGTTTCGCTGTCGACTGAGTGCCCGAGCAATCCGTAACGCTCGTGGGCCGGCACGATGATCAGATCGCAACCTTTGGCCTCGGCAGCGCGCCTGACGGCTTCGTTCAAATGGTCGTGTTCTGCCTGGACATGAATACATTCCACGCCCGACTCGCGGATTTTCTGCTCCAGCCGATTGTCGATTTCCACATGTTCGCTGTCATGGAGCCGATGCTCCGCCGCCGTCTCGGTCAACGCCCCCGGCGCGAACGTGAACACATGGAAAGGTTGCAGGACCGTCAGAATTGTCAGCTTTGCGCCAATGGCGCGCGCAAGATCAATACCCTGCTCGACCGCCCTTGTTCCGGTTTCGGTGCCATCCGTCGGAATAATCATATGCTTGTACATGATTGCCTCTCTGGCAGTGCCCAACCGGCACCGCCTCGGGTCGAAGTATAACACAATAGTGACCTTGCCCGTGAATCCAATTTCGAACAACGCCCCGGCAGCAGCGCATCCTGCCCGCGATTGCAGCCTTTGCGGACTTGCCCTGCGCCTTGTGCCGTGGATCGAAGATGAGGGGCATGTTGGAAAATTGTGTTGGAGATTTCAAACCTTTAGGGCACTATTGCGACCTTGTTCCTTATCAATTGTGCGCAAATATGCTGTCTGATTTTTCGATGAGCCAGTTTTTCAACGATACAAAATGGGTCGATATTTTGACCCAACAGCGGATGCTTTGGGTCTATGTTGCCCTGGCGTTTCTGTTGGTGATGTATCTCGTTATTCGCATTCGCCGGGTCGAGAACGGTCAAAAATCGTATCGCGGGGGCTGGCAAAAACGCCACGACGACCGACAACAACAAACCAACTTCACCAACGTCAAACCCTTCAAAACCTTCGATTCAAATTTGGTCGGTTTTGGTGATGCCCGGCACGCCGCCAATCAATTGGAGTTCATCTCGCGGGTCGAGTTTGAAACCGTCCGCCTGCTCAACAAGGACGAATACCCGCTTTTGCTGCTGCTTGAAAAGCTGCTTTACGATGCCGGGAAAGGCCATCGCGTCATGGCGCAAACCAGCTTGGGCGAAATTCTGCGGCCCAAACAGACACTTGGCAGCCGAGAAGATCAAACCAATGCCTATAGTTCGATCAACAGCAAACGGCTCGACTTTGCAATTATTGATCGCACCGGAATGCTGGCACTTGCGGTAGAGTTCCAGGGTTCCGGGCATTATTCCAACAAAGCCTTCATCCGGGACGCTGTAAAGCGCGAGGCTTTGCGCAAGGCCAACGTGCAGATGCTGGAAGTACCGGCGCAATTTGAGGTTGAAACGGTCAGAAAACAGGTGCTGAAGGCGCTGGGAATGGACTTGGCGGCAGTAAGACGTTAACGTTAATACACCGTTAAATTTTGCCCTTCCTAGGAGATTCCTATGTCTAGAACTGCCATGACCGGCCCGATTCCGCAAATGGGCTATGGCACTTGGAACCGGTCGGGGGACGAGTGTTACCAAGGCGTGCTTGAGGCTTTGCGCATCGGCTGCCGCCATATCGACACCGCCGAAGGGTATAAGAACGAGGATTTGGTGGGGAAGGCGATTGCCGATTCAGGCGTTGCGCGCAGCGATATTTTTCTGACCACCAAGGTCGCCCCAGAAAGCTATGCACCGGGGAATATCCTGCCGACTGTGCGGGCCAGTCTCAAAAAACTGCGCACCGATCAGGTCGATTTGCTGCTGCTGCATTGGCCCTCGATCAAGGACGAATACGTCGCCGAGGAATATCTGGGCCAGTTCGCCGAGGTCTATGATTTGGGCCTGACCAAGCATATCGGCGTATCGAATTTCACCAAACATTATCTGGATAAAGCTTTGAAAACCTTGGGGGATCGCAAGATCACCACCAATCAATGCGAGATTCATGTGTTCATGCAAAACCGCATCATCGTCGACTATTCGGCGTCCAAAGGCATCCCGATGACCGCCTATTCGCCGCTTGCCCGTGGTGCCGTTTCAGGAAACGCATTGTTGTTGGAAATTGGCAAAGCGCACGACGCCACCGAGGCGCAAATCGCGCTGGCCTTCCTGATGCACGAGGGGCATGTGGTTATTCCGTCATCGTCCAAGCCGGTGCGGATTGCGCAGAACTTTGCCGCTAAGGATATTGTGTTGAGCGCGGCGGAAATGGTTCGATTGCGTGGGCTGGAGTGCGGAAAACGGTTGGTGAATGGGGATTGGTGTCCGAAGTGGGATGAGTAGTTTCCAATAGGTTCTATTGATATTTGTTGGAACCTATGTTAGGTAACTGTCAGCAATAGGAACGTATCATGTCAGCAACAGTCACCGTTACAGCGCAGATTCCAAAGGAGCTTTCCGACCTTTTGTCGCGCTATGTCGAAGTGGATGAGCGCTCAAAAAGCTATTTCGTTAAGAAAGGTTTGGAATTGATTCTTCGCCAGCGGCAGGAGGATGAGGAGGATTACAAAATCGCATCCGAGGCCTATGCTCGGCATATCAAATCTGGTGGCAAAACACATTCCTTTGAAGAAGCATTCGGTGACGAGTGAAGTGGAAAATAGAGTTCAACGACGAAGCATTGGACCAATTGCGCGCGCTCGACAAATCGGTGCGCGAGCGAATTGGAAAAGCCCTTCAGAAGCGGTTGGAATTTGACCCGAAAGCGCAACTTAAACCTTTAGTAGGCCCGTTGCGCGGCCTGTATAAATTTCGCGTGGGCGACTGGCGGTTGTTTTGCACATATGACGACGGGATCATGTTGGTTTTGGTGGTCCAGATCGTTCATCGCAGCGAAGCACATAATTAACCCTACCTCACCCCCTCCATCAGCATCTTCGCCAAACCACAATCCGCCAGCACATCCGCCGCGCAGACCCGTGGCTCCAAGTTCTGGGTTAAACAAATCCGCACTTCTTGAACCCGTTCGCCCTTGCATGTCACTGTTACCATGTCGGCTGTCAGGCCGGGGTTTGACTGCATGATGGCTTGTTCCAGTATCTTCGGGGGCACCAGAATATCGCGGTCCAAATGCAACAACCCAGCCGGAATTTGGAACGTTCCAAATGCTTTTCGCGAGGCGTCAAAATACGCCTCCGCGCTCAACCCCGAACAGCGACCGTGTTTCTTCCATTCGAACCACGCCAACCCGCCTGAGCCCATGATATCGGCCATTGCCGAAGTCTCGGTCCGCGAAGGGTCGCGCTGCGACGCGTAACAATCTGACGGCCAGCCTTCTTCGTATTGCGGCCACAACCCGTGCAGGGTGAAGGCAAAATTGTGCCGCGCATCGCATTGGTCATCGCCCCGCACATCGCCCTCAATAGCGCAATAAGACGGCGACCAGCTCAGCGCCAAAACATAGTAGTCAAAGTCACCCGCCAGGCCATCGGCACGCGCCGAACCGGCCAAAAAACACGCGACACAAAGGCTCTTTATCAATCGCATCATTGCCCCTATATACACGCCTGACTTCCCCACGAAAACCTCTGCCAGCGCCCAGCGCAACCGAGTTTTCGGGGCGGGGAAAATTGGTTTGAGGAGATGATTGATGACCCTGCCTTTGATGCCCAAAGCAACCGCTGTCTGGTTGCTAGACAATTCAACCCTTACCTTCCGCCAGATTTCCGAATTCACCGGTTTGCACGAGCTGGAAGTCAACGGCATCGCCGACGGGGAAGTAGCGCAAGGGGTGCGCGGGTTTGACCCGATCGCCAATAATCAATTGATCATGGCGGAAATCAAACGTTGCGAGGCCGATCCGAAATCGCGCCTGCAATTGTTCCACAACCCGGCCTCTGAAGGCGAAATGAAACGCCAGGGCCCGCGTTATACGCCGCTGTCCAAAAGGCAAGATCGGCCGGCCGCGATTGCCTGGCTGGTCAAATTCCACCCCGAACTGGCCGATGGCCAGATCGCCAAGCTGGTGGGCACCACCAAACCGACCATCCAATCGATCCGCGAACGTTCGCACTGGAACATGAACAACATCCAGCCGGTCGATCCGGTGGCCCTGGGCATGTGCAAACAGGGCGAGTTAGACAGTGCGGTTGCCAAAGCCTCGGCCAAAAAGGCCAAAGAAGGCGGCGTCATGCATAACGAAGAACGCAACAAGCTGGTGTCGACCGTTGAGTCGCTGTCAGCCGCCCCCGAACCGCGCCGGCCTTCGGCCAACGTCGCCGATACATTCGGTGTCCAGAAAGACCATGACGAGGAAGACGATCACAAGCTGGTCGATGCCGACAGCCTGTTCAACCTGCCCGATCACCCGGATGATGAGTGACTAGCGACGGCCCGATTTGGGCCGTTCGCACAGAAACACTTTGAACCCGCTATCCTGCGCCATGCGCGTGACCTTGATGAAGCTCGCCGCCAGCGTCGCTTCATAGGGCAGATTTCGGTTGGCAACGAACCAGGCCTTGCCCGATGGTTTCAAAATCCTAGCCGCCGCCGCGATAAACGCATTGCCCAAAGACGGGTCCGCCGCCCGGTTGCTGTGGAACGGCGGGTTGCAGATCACGGCATCAAAGGGTTCGGCCTTGGCCATGGTCGCAACGTCTGCCCAATGGAACTGCACCTTTGCATCGGTCACATTCAAACGGGCGCAATCCAGCGCCTTGGCTTCGGCTTCAAACAGGTGAATTTCGGTTGCGTCAG
>JANMOK010000009.1:0-8607 GCA_031369165.1 Paracoccaceae bacterium | reverse complement strand
GCTGCTTTATACGGTAGTCATGACCGGTGCACTGGTCTCGATACTGCCGGTGATCGTCGCCTTCCTGATCATGCAGCGTTTCTGGCAGGGTGGCCTAGGTGCGGGCGGGGTCAAGGCATGACCGCACGCTGCATTTATTCGACAGGGGGTTGATTTGGCGGTCATCACACTCAAGGACGTAAAGAAATCATTTGGTGCGATGAGCATCATCGCCAACGTCAACCTGACCATCCAGGACCGCGAATTCGTCATCTTCGTCGGCCCCTCCGGCAGCGGCAAGTCGACCCTGCTACGGTTGGTGGCAGGGCTGGAGGATACCACCAGCGGCCAGATCCTGATTGACGGGGAAGACGTGACCAATCTGGGGCCGGCGGAACGCCAGCTTTCGATGGTGTTCCAGTCCTATGCACTTTACCCCACCAAGACAGTGCGGCAGAACATGAGCTTTGGCCTTGAAGTGGCGCGCCTGCCAAAAGCCGAGATCACCCGGCGTGTAGACAGAGTCGCAGCCATCCTGAAGCTCGAAGACTATATGGACCGTAAACCGGTTGCCCTTTCGGGTGGTCAGCGACAGCGCGTCGCAATTGGTCGTGCCATCGTGCGCGAGCCGGTCGCATTTTTGTTCGACGAGCCGTTGTCCAACCTTGATGCCGCGCTGCGGGTCGAAATGCGCATTGAGATTGCCAAGCTGCACCAGCGGCTGGGCGCGACGATGATCTATGTTACCCACGATCAAGTCGAGGCGATGACCCTGGCCGACAAGATCGTCGTCCTCGACAAGGGCGATATCCAGCAAATCGGCACACCCATTGAACTCTACGAACATCCGGCCAATCTGTTTGTCGCCCAGTTCATTGGCTCGCCCAAGATGAATGTCCTAGTCGCCCGCGCCGACGGGGCGACAATTACTTTCAAGAGTGGCGGTCGGTTAGCATTGTCGGCAGCAACGCCCACCAACGTAGCGAAACTGGGTGTCCGCCCTGAAGACATTTCTCTGGTGAGTGAAGAACAGGGGCATTTGGTCGGTACGGTCGAGGTCGTCGAGCGCCTTGGGTCCGACACATTTGCCTACGTTGCGGTTGACCAACTCGACGCAGTCACCGTTAGAATTGTCGGCAACGTCGCAGGCATAACAGCAGGCCAAAAGGTCGGCTTGTCCCTCGATCTCAATCGCCTTCATTTGTTCGCCGACGATGGCAAGACGATATCGACGACAATTTAGGTGTCGCGTACGGCAGTACATGCGCCGACTCGCAATTGTGGCCGATTCACTTCGATATTGACCTGTAGCAATGGCTTACGATTTCGCTTGCCAGACTAGCCGATACCTAGAATCAAGCGTCGGCTGGTTCGTGCGAATGTTGTAACCCGAGCCACGACTGCCCTCCGGTATAGCAGAGAGTTTTTGAGCTGATTAAGCCGACCCCAACCCTTGGACCGGCGGAACTTGGCGGTTTCAGGTCTCGATCACGGTGAAAGACGGGGCGATTTCAGGCGCCGTTCAACTTGACCCAATCTTCGGCACGCTTCTGCGCAACAGCGGCCTGCTCGGCGCTCAAGCCAAGATCATCGAGCCTTCTCAGCGCCTCTTCTTTCTCTTCCGGTCGTTTGCCGTCGGCCGTCAACGACGCCACGGCGAAGTGGAACGCTGCTTCAACAGAACTTTTTTCCACTCCGTTGCCGCCTTCGTACATCCGCCCGATGGCGATGCGCGCCGGCGTGAAGCCAAGATCTGCGGACCTCTCGAACAAGGATAGCGCCAATTCGAAATCGCGCCCGACAATCTTGCCGTCGCGATATATCCGACCCAGATTGAACGGGGCAAACCGATTTCCCAGCTCTGATGCACGCGTGAGCCAGTCGATACCCCGATTGACATCCGATACGCCCAAGTCTTCGCTGAGATACAACGCCCCAAGATTGCCCATGGCGTTGGTATTGCCAAGTTCAGCGGCAACCTTGTAAAGACGCACTGCCTCATTCAGATCGCGGTCCGGTCCCCTGCCGGTCTCGTCCTTGCCGTCGCGATACATGTTGGCAAGGGTATCGAGCGCGTTGGGCCAGCCGTTCTGGGCCGCAAGTTTGTACCACAGTGCAGCTTCATCGCGGTTTTTTTCGACCGACCACCCTAAAGCGAACATTTCGCCGATATTAGTGCGTGCCCGCAGGTTTCCCAGATCGGCGGCCCGGCGGTAAAGCTTCATCGCCTCGCCGTAGTCGCGGTCGCGACCCTTGGCGGATACATACATGAATCCGAGGTTGACCAGCGAGGCACTGTATTCGCTTGAGCCGGCCAGCCGGTAGAACTGTTCGGCTTCCTCATTGCGGTTCAGGATGTCGAGTACACGCCCCATCTGATGCAGAAGTCGGGGATTCGACGGATCGTAGGCCAAAGCGGCTGCGCAATCGCGCATCGCGCGACGCGCGTTCACCAATCCCCAAGGCACGCCATCGGTTATACGCCGTGGATCGTCTGGATCGCCGCCCGACACATCACAGTCGGTGACCACAGCCGAGAGGCCCTCGGGTGCGCGGGATTCAGCGTCTAGGGTAAACTGCGCCAGACTCAGGCCGCGGACCACATTGCCCTGTCCTTCGAGTGACATGGCTATGCCCCTTGCATCGGCCACTTTCGCAGATTCGGGGAAATGCTCGGCAAAACTTGTAAAATCGTCGGGAACCTTGCTGCCTGCAATCGCATTCCACCAAAGTTCCTCGACGACCGGACGCACTGTCTCTATTGTCAGTTCACCGATTTCGACCGGTGCCATGGCAGTGCTTTCGGAAGTGCGGAAAATAAAATCACGCTCGAGCGATGCTGAAATGAAAGGTCTCTGTTGTCCATTCGTCCATATTCGCACCGAACGGCGCACCGACCGGAACACGTCAAGGATGTCGCGGCCCTGTTTGTCAATTTCCGTGACCAAGGCACCGGTATAAGGGCTGTTCGGCCCGGTACCGTCGTACGCCACTTCGCCGGCTTGTGTGGCAAATCCGACAATGGTTTCGCCAGAATCGCTTTCCATCGATGCCAAGCCCCGTCCTACCTCGGTGTCATCCTCGACGAACGGGTTATTGCGGCAGGCATCGAGGATGAAAATTCCGAATTCGACGCCATCTGCGTGGAAGCGTCCAACCAGATCCGAGGCCGACGTCGCCTTGGAAAGAATTTCGTCGATGCTTCCCAACTCGGTGTCGACCGGCAGAAGATAATTGCGGCCCTCGCGCTGAACCGCATGGCCGGCATAATAGAACAGTCCGACGGCGCCTTCGGGAACTTTGCCCAGAAAATCCTGGACGGCTGTTTCCAGCTGAGCGCCAGTTGCATTCTCCACCAGCGTCGTGGCAAATCCGGTTTCCAACAGGATCGCTGCCATCGACCTAGCATCATTGACCGGGTTTCGCAGCGCCCCGATTGCGTAATCAGCATTGCCGACGACCAGCGCATAACGTTTCTCACCCTGCGCTGATACCGGTGAGCCACTCAGCATCAGGCCAAGCGAGGCTGCCAATATCCAGTTGCGTCGCATTATGCCCTCCGTTGACTGCCTGAGTTTCGTTCGTCCCGACCGGATGATGCCACGTACGATGCGAGGCACAAGTCCCGCTTGCGTGATCGCGGTGCAAACTGTCAGCCTGCCAACGGCCGGTTGAGGACCAAGTAATGACAATAACGCTCGATGAAACGAGCCGTCGCTACGGCACCGTCTGCGAAAACCAGTCTTTCCATGCGCCTGACCATTTCCGCCCTATGTGTATCATCCCTCATCCGCGACACAATGTCCGGCACCGAAATCCGGTCGCTGGCACGAACCAGTTCCGCACATCCGATCGCTTTGGCATGCCGGGCCCGCAGCATCTGACGATCCATCTCGGGCGCCTCGTTCGGCACAAAGATTGTCGGCACTGCACCGAGCAGATGTTCGTGGAACGTGTTGTAGCCTGCGCTCGCAATTGCGAAATCAAAAGCCCGGCTCAAGCGGAACGCCGGATATGCTGAACGGGAACTGTGTCGTGGCCCGTGATTTTTCCCTACACCGACCTGCAAGGGCTGGATAAATTCGATGATGTCAGTGGCACCATCTGCCAGAACGGCTTGAATAAGGGCGGCACGAATGCCGCCAAAATCGAAATTGTTTCCTAACCCGAGCATCAGCGATACGAAAAATGCGTTCTGGTCAATCCCCAGCTCCGCACGAGCTGCGCTGCGCGAGAGCCGGTCTTCGGGGCGCAGTTGCAGGATCGGCGGCGACCCAAATACATTGTCACGGTCATGCTTCGTCGGCCCGGTGTCAAACCTCGCCGAGATTTCGCCGGGCTCAACCACCGCGTCAAATTGCAAAGTAGTTGTCGGCATCTGGGATTTAGATGGTGCCCACAGGGCGCGCCGGACCCATATTCTCTTGACCTCCGGATGTTGCGCGAGCGCCTTTGCCATCCCGTCGTAGGGCACATTGCCGTCAAAAACCAGCACGTCTGGTTGCCAAAAAACTAGGAAATCGGACAGTTCCTCGGCAAATGCCAAATTCCAAGTTGCCGGATCGGCCCCGGTAGTCTGATGAAATGGTACGTATTGCGTCAGGTAGCCTTGATCCGCCGCCAGTTGGAATGCTTTGGACAGCGTAAAAAACGAGACTTCCACATCGCTGCGGAAATTTTTGGCGATGGCAAAGCACCTGGACAAATGCCCAAGGCCGGTACCGTTCGAAGTTACAAAGACAAACCTTTTCTTACCCGCCGAGCCTTTTTCTGGTTGCTGTCCCCGAAGGTTTCGCCAACCGGGAAAAAGTCGGTCAAGCCTTGGTCCGTATTGTTCGAGACCGAATTTTTCATCGACATAGGCGCGGGCCGTTTCCACATGATTTTGATATAAGTCGGCGCTGTTTGAATAATCCAGTACGACGTTCGTGACTTCATCGGGCGTACAATATATGGCGGCGGGTCCAAAAAGCGGCTGAAAATGATGTGGCAGCAATGCAGGTATACCCTTGGCGATTGCTTCAAGTATGCTGTAGCCAAAGGCTTCGATCCAAGCCGATCCGTGAAAGTAGCTGTAGAAATCAAGGCCATCAAGGAAGGCGCCGACATCTTGTCCGCTGAACGGAATCAGCTGCCAGTTGGATGGCAAGCCCCCGTAATGGCTGCCGAGATCGGCGGGCGCGCCTAACATCCGGATTTCGAAACGCGGATCGGTCGGGTAGGCCGCGCAGGCGTCAACAAAGGCGTCGGGCCATTTTGACAGTTGTGGTCGGGAATGCCTGCCGATAACAATTTGGGCGTTGTTCGGCCTGCGCGCCCGCACCGGCGAGGCATATCGGTCAAACAGATTCGACCAATCTTCTGCCAGAATATCCGCGCCGACGCCGCTCATCGCCGCGAGTTGGCGCCGGACTGCCGGCCCGACCGGGCCCAATAACGGACGCACGCCAAAAGTCTCAGCGATATTAGCAACAATCGTTATCAGGTCATATTCGTCCTGTCCGTGTCCATTGCGGGGCGGATGCGATACGACGAGTACGACGTTTTCGGCGACAATGCCCAGCGGTATGGCGGCCATATGCTCGAAAAGTCTGGGATGGTGGATGATCACCAGCCGCGCCGTCACGTTTTGGGCAGGATCGATTAGCACAATTTGCCCGCGCACCAAGTGATTGGATAGCGCAAGGTGCCAATCGCGCGAACGACTTATCGCGGCACTCAGCACCGGGCAGAAACCTGGGCGAATTCCCAATTGTTCCAATGCTGATATTTCTGCGGCGACCGCCGTCGAGGTACCGCCCGTGAAGCGCGGATCGGCGAAAATCACAATTTCAAATTCAGCTGGCATCTGATAACTTTGGCAGAGATAGCTGCACAATCTCACGCCGTTGATTGTCTGGTTGTCAAGGCGCGTGAACTGGGTCCGAGCGATGTTCTGGTCGTCAGCAAAGAAAAGCAATCAAGCCGACTCAAAGAATAGCCTGTACCAGTGCAGGCCCGATCTGGGGCGCGCACCGGTATTGATCACATTGTTGGCTGCCGACACCCAGTTGGTTGAAAAGGCGATCAAACGTCACGCGCGGGCGCGGTCGTATCTACCGGTCTTTGTGACGTCAGACGCCGGGCTTTCAGGATTGCTGGCGGTAGGCGCAATCACGGAATATCTGCCTTCCGCCATCGTGGTCATGCGGTTTGCCGACGCTGGCAACTGGGAACTTTATCTGACCGAGCGCTGGCGTTTGTTGATTGCGAAATGGCGTCCGGCTTACACTGCTAGGTACGGGGCCAGTTTTGAAGAATATTTGGACCTGTGCAAAAAACATGTTATGAAGGGGCCATTGGAAGCAGCGAAACCGAAAGTGTGAGGGCACAGTTGTGAAACAACGCTTAAGTCGGCTTCGGACCGGGGCAGTGGTGGCTTCTATGGGTTTTCTGGCCGCTTGTGGCTGGCTCGAACAGATTTTCCACCCGGAGTCGCAGACAGACATCCGGCAACCTGCCGCAGGAATTGCTGGCGAAGGTAACGCCAACGCACCGTACTAACTGTTATGACCGATGGTTTGGGGCACATTCCGGAGCCTGGACCAACCAGTCGTCAATTCGAAATCGCATTCGGAGTATGTCGACAGGCGAACAAGCCGTTGTCATCGGCTAATACGTTGACTGAAGCGGATCTGAACTTTGTCGAACCCGCTGACATCATATCGGCGGCTGAAGCTGAAGCGTTTGAAAACAGCCGTTATCGGGACGACAATCGGAAAGTGCCGCTTTGGAGCGCTGCAGATGCCATGCCATCAACGTCGGAGGCATTTCTGGCCTGCGCCTCAGCCGCGACAGCCGCCAGTGGCGACACTGACCTTGCGACTACCCGAATTCGCCGGCGTTCACAAAAAGTCACAACAACATGCATTTTCAGTCACTGCTCATGGCCGCGACCGGCCAAGATTCCTAGAATGAAGTTGCCAACAGATTTTGCCCGACCCCATTCGAGAACCTCGAAACTGCCCCATTTGGCAATGTATATTTCTGTCGTCCGGCGTAGTCGCCAAAGCCAATTGGCAACCTCCACGGACAAAATGTGGGGGAAATCTGGAATTCACCGGCAGCCATCGCGATCAGATCGTCGGTACATGAAGGCAGCTATCGCAATCGCAGCCGCATCCATTGCCCGAAACTGTCTAGGCACACGTTAAAAAGACCGGCCACTTAGCCAATGCGCGTCTGCGCAAGATCGCCGAAACAGAACTGACGGTCCCGCAAGACAGGCCACGAAAGATCATTCTCAGTCAAGACAAGTGTTGCAAAATAATGTGCCCGTCGTATCGGGCCAGATTGATCCCGGCGCACAAGCCGGAGCAAAGACAACGCTACCAGCTGGCCGACGACGTGATGTTTCCGTTGCTCGCCGACGCTGACCGGGTTCGGCTTACTACAGCGGCGACCCGTTTGGCAGCGCCCATTTCCAGTATATCATGCGCAGTATGGACCGCAGGTGTAACGTCCGCCTCAAAATCGATCTACATACAAACGGCCTGTTGTTGAAAAAAAGCTGTGGCCTGATCTGCGGATCGAGGGCAAGGTTAACCAGTTGCAGCTATCCGTCGACGCCGCCGGCATCGCGACCTATTCGATCATCCGCCAGGGTGGAATCTTGCTTTCATGGCCTCTCAGCGTTGGGAAGGCAGAATTGTCCGCCTGAGACTGGACTCTGTGGTTCAGTAGCTGAATTTCCGCGAAACGCCCGTTTTTTCGAAATAGCCCGCCAATCTGGTGCCGACAGCGTAAAATTTCAAATGATCCGAACCTGGGGCACAAATTCCGTCGACAACTTTGCCCACCACAATAGCGGCAACTCCGGCCATTCCGCACATGCGGATTTTGTACGGGTACTTGCGGCCACACCTTTTGAAAAAACTTTCTCTTGAGTTCTGGGGTTTCGAACCCACTTTTGCGGCCGCCAGAATGTTCCGTTCCAGAAGGCAGTTCAAGACCTCGAAAACGGGCATAGTGCCCATGGCGCTGTCAATTGGCCCGCAGTATGGCAAGACACTGCGCATTTCAGTGCCGCAAAACTTCTCTCGGGTACCGTCCGAGCTTTGTCAGAGCAAAATCAGGTTGAGCCCAACGGGGCTGCGCTACCTTCCTCCGGATGACCAAACCCCGGCAGTTTCGACACTTAAAAGCGGGTTCCGCGATCATTCGCTTGGTCCCTGTTTTCAGAGACGGTTCGACTCCAGTCCCGTTCTCTCCGCCACCCACCCCGGTCTCCGGCCCCCAGTGCTTTCATCTCACAGAATATTGCGCAATTCCCGCGGCGTAGCACACACCTCCCGACACAGAGACGCACCGATGCTTCACCAAACTTGCCTTATAGCCCATGCATCTCTGATGGCAGCATCAGCCGGTTCGGTTAGAGGGAATTCCCTGCTAACAGGGAATTTACAGGGAAATTGTTCAATTTTGGATGATTTGGGTGATTTTCGCTCAGAATACCCCAGCGATATCAATGCGATACGAACGAATTCCCTGCACGACAGAACAGGGAACATCAGTCGGAGTTGCAGGGAATTGTGGGGAGCAGTGCAGGGAACGGACGAGGTCGTTCAGGGAAGTTTGGTCTGCAAGTTC
>JANMOK010000313.1:0-16282 GCA_031369165.1 Paracoccaceae bacterium | reverse complement strand
CGAAGGCAGCCGCCTGCCGCCGGTGCGCGATCTGGCCTGGGACCTGAAAATCACCCCCGGCACCGTTGCCCGCGCCTATCAGATGGCCACCGACGAAGGCCTGCTCGAGGCAACTGTCGGTCGCGGCACCTTTGTCCGCGCACAAAACCGCATTCTGCCGGAGGTGCCGGTCAACCCGATCATCCGCTCCGCCGAAAGCCGGTTTCTCAACCTGCGCACCGGCCACACCATCGACATCGGCCAAGATGCCGTCATCAACGCCGTTCTCGCTGAAATCATTACCGATTCCGGCGTTGCGTTTGCCGGTTACGTCGAAGACGGACCGCTGCGGCCCTGCCGTGACCACGCCCAAGCCTGGCTCTCCCGCCAGGGCGTCACCGGCACCGTTGAGGATCTGGTCATCACCACCGGTGCCCATAACGCGGTCATGGTGGCGCTGCATTCGATCCTCTCCGGCCGCGATCCGGTGATCCTCAGCCACCGCCTGACCTATCCGGGTTTCCGCCAGTCAGCGCATCTCTGCCGCGCCCGGCTGGTCGGCATCGACGGCGACGAAGAAGGCCCGATCCCCGAGTCCCTGATCGAAGCCTGCCGCCGCCACAACCCGCAGGCACTGCTGCTGTCCTCCAATGTCCACAACCCGACTTGCGTCACCACCAGCCTGAAACGCCGCCAGGAAATCGCCGAAATCGCCCGCCAGTACGATCTGCATATCGTCGAGGACGACGTCTATGGCACCCTCATCCCCAGCCGCCTGCCCGGCCTTGACACGCTCTGCCCGGAACGGGTCTGGCACGCCACCTCGCTTAGCAAATGTTTCGCCGCCGGCCTGCGCGTCGGCTTCCTGCAATGCCCGCCGGGCCAAGGCCAACTTGGCCAGCGCGTGCTACAGGGCATGAACTACAGCCTGTCGCCGCTGCTGGTCCGGCTCGCCGAACAGCTGTTCGCCAGCGGCAGCGTCGATGCCATCGGCCAAGAGATTGCCGCCGAAGGTCGGGCCCGGCTCGATCTCGCCAAAACAATCCTTGCGGGCTGGGACATTGCCGCCTGCCCCGGCTTCACGCTGTTGTGGCTCACGATGCCACCAAGCTGGCGCGCCTCGGCCTTCCAGAACGCCTGCGAGAAACGCGACATCCTGCTCGCAGCCGGTGACAGCTTCACCCTGACCAACGAACCTGCCCCCAACGCCGTGCGCTTGTCACTGTCGGGCGCACCCGACCGTGTCGCACTGATAGGCGGCCTTGAAACCATCGCCGCCCTGCTCGCCGGTCCAAATCGCGAGTTTCTAACATGACGGCCACACCAACCCTCACCACTTGGCTGCTGCTCGTCACCCTTGGCGTGCTGTGGGGATTTTCGTTCCTTGCCGTCGAACTGGCGCTACACGACTTTGCCCCCTTGCAAATCGCCGCCCTGCGCATCGCAATGGCCGCAGTCATTGTCACCGCCGCAAGCTTCGCCCTTGGCGACCGATTGCCCGCAACCAACACACCAGCCGGCCGCCGTATCTGGCTGCATTGTTTTGGCATGGCGATCTTCTCCAACGCCTTGCCCTTCAGTCTGCTCAGCTGGGCCCAGCTCAACGTCAATTCCGGTTTCGCGGGCATTTCCATGGCGGTCGTGCCGCTGATGGTGCTGCCGCTCGCCCATATTTTTGTCCCCGGCGAGCATCTGACCCGCCGCAAACTCACTGGCTTTCTCTTGGGTTTTGCGGGGGTCGTCATTCTGATCGGCCCCGCCAAGATATTGGCAGGTACCGGCTCAAACCTTGAATCCGTCGCCCGCCTCGCCTGTGTGCTTGCCTCGTGCAGCTATGCCTGCGGCGCCGTCACCACCCGCACCGCCCCCAAAGGCCCGGCGCTGGCCTTTTCCGCCGCCGCCCTGATCCTCGCCAGCCTCATCATGCTGCCTCTGGCGTTGGCCATGAACCCATTCCCGGCCGCGCCACAAACCGACGGGATCCTCGCAATTCTCTACCTTGGGATATTCCCAACAGCGCTGGCCACCATAGTGCTGGTCCATATCATCAAAACCGCCGGTCCCTCGTTCCTCAGCCTGGTGAATTACCAAGTGCCGGTCTGGGCGGTGCTGTTTGGCATGATTTTCCTCAACGAAGCGCTGCCCGCCAGTTTTCTCGCCGCGCTTGCCCTGATCCTGCTGGGCATAGCCGTCTCGCAAGGACGGCTCAGACTGCGCCCCGTCCCGCAGGGTGGGTGATTTCACCCGTCACTTCGCTGCCAGCCCGCACCGCGTTCAATACCGACCGAGCCGCACCTAACCCCGAAGCGTCCCCGGTACCCAATGCCGCCATTGTCTGCGCAAACGCCGCCTTTTGTGCGTCCGCACCCTCGCCGCGCAGCAAGCCAGCCAACACAGGCACAATATTTTCGGCCCGGCATTGCCCGAACAAAAATTCCGGCACAACTTTTCGCCCGACAATGATGTTGACCAAGGTTGCCGTATCAATCAACGCCATCCGCTGCATCAGGAAAGCGGTCAATGCCGACGCCTTATAAGCAATCACCATCGGTGTCCCTGCCGCCGCAAGTTCTAGCGAAACCGTGCCCGAGCAAGCCAAAGCCGCGTCCGACGCGGCAAAGCAACACCGCTTCAACGCCTCGAATTCGGCAAGCGGCATCGCCAATGGGTCCAATATATTCACCGGCAAATTCGAGGTGGCAAAATGCAGCTTCAATCGATGTGCCATACCCGGGGCAGCGGGCACGGCAAGGGCCAATTCGGGCGTGGCTTGCACCATTTTTCGCGCGACGTCGCTGAAGATCGGCAGCATCCGGTCCAGTTCCGAATGCCGCGATCCCGGCAACAGGGTCAGCAACTTCCGACCAGAACCCAATCCCAAACGCGCCCGAAACGCGGTGATTTCCGGCGCGCTCGCCTGAGGTTCACCGGTCACCGGATGGCCGACAAAATCACAGGTCATCCCGGCGTCGCGCATGTATTTCGGCTCGAACGGCAGCAACGCCAAAACGTGGTCGATGAATTGCGTCATATGCGCCGCCCGTCCCGGCCGCCAGGCCCAAACCGACGGCGCAACATAATGAATGGTGCGCAGCGCCGGATCACGCCGCTTGGCCAGCTTGGCCACCCGAAAACAAAACCCCGGCGAATCGATTGTCACCAGAGCGTCAGCGTCAATCACCGCCACCGTCTGCTTGACCCGTCGCAACAGCCGGGGGATGTGGCGCACCACTTCGCTCAACCCCATCACCGACAAATCTTGCATCGGAAACAGGCTGACCAGCCCCTCGGCAGCCATCATCGTGCCACCTATCCCGGCAATCTGGATATCGGGTTGCAAGACCCGCAGTCCACGCATCAGATCGGCGCCCAGCCGGTCGCCCGACGCTTCGCCTGCAATCAGGAACAGCCGAGTCACGTCGCCTCGCGTCCGAACAAAAACAAGCCCAGCCGGTCGGCTTCGGCGACAATGGCCGCCTGATCCAGCGCGATCACTCCGCCAGCCTGAACCGCCACACCGCCGAGCCCGGCGGCAGCGGCTTTGGCAACAGTATCCAACCCGATGGCGGGCAGATCCATCCGCCAGTCTTGGCCGGGTTTGGGCGCTTTGCACAAAACCCCTTTAGCGCCCTGCGGGTCCGGCTTGAAATTCGCGCCCGTGGCGGCCACGAATTCCAGCAAGGCATTGGTTCCTTGAATCGACTCCACCCCCAGACAAATTCCCTGCGCTACAACCGCCGCCTGCCCAACATCGGCCTCGCCAAGCGCCGCGACTATGGCCATGCCACGCGCCGCATCGGCCTGGTCATTCGAGCTCGGCTGCAGCTTGGTCAAAACGCCAACCGGCACCAGCAGGCTGGACAAAATCTCATGCGCCCCAACCACGCGAAACCCTTCGCGCTCAAAAAATGCCGCGATGTTGCGCAGCATCGCGTCGTCGCCTTGCATCAGGGCCAGCAAAAGTTCGCGGCTCTTGCCGTCAAGCCGGGCAAAATCCAACACCGGTCGCGCCATCGCCCCGGCAAACGTCACCGCATCACAGCCAAACTGGCGCAGATTCTCCAGCATCGCACCGATCGCCTCGAACTTCACGGCAATGATCGGATGTTCCTTTGCCCAATCCGGCGCAAAGCCGTCAAACAAAACCACGCAATATTTCTGCCCGCCGCGCTGCGCCTCTTCGGCAATGAGCCTGGGCAATATCCCGGCCCCGGCAATGATCGCCAGCGCGGCCACCCGTCAGCCCGGCAAGGTGAAATTGCGCTGCGAGGCGACCAGCATGAAATCGGCCAATTCCTGCACCAGTTCGTTGTCTGCATATGCCGCCTTGGCCGCAGTCGCGCGCTGCAACAATTCACCTGCATCACTTTCGAAAATATCGCGAAAGGCCGCGCGCAGGCCATTGACGGCGGTGCGTTCGGCACCACGACGTTTCAATCCCACCAGGTTCAACCCGGCCAAATTCGCCCGCTCGCCCGCCACCGTTCCATAAGGCACCACATCGGCGGAAACGGCGGCCAAAAACCCGATCATGGCGCCGCGCCCGATACGGCAAAACTGATGCACGCCAGCCAAGCCACCAATGATGACATCATCTTCAACCACCACATGCCCGCCCAAAGTGGCGTTGTTGGCCATCACGATATTGCTGCCCAATTGGCAGTCATGGCCCACATGAATGGACATCATAAACAAATTGCCGTCGCCCACTTTGGTGATCCCGCCACCGCCTTCGGTGCCCGGATTCATCGTCGCATGCTCGCGGATCCGGTTATTGCGCCCGACGACCAGGCGCGAATCTTCGCCGCGATACTTCAAATCCTGCGGCTGATGCCCGATCGAGGCAAACGGCCAGATGATCGTGCCCGCACCGATTTCTGTGTTGCCAGCCACCACGACATGGCTTTTCAATTCAACGTCTGGCCCCAGCACCACACCGGCTTCCACATGGCAGAATGGCCCGATTTTGCAGCCCTCGCCAACCACTGCCCCGGGTTCAATCACGGCACTTGGGTGAATCAACGTCACGCATCGCCCTCATCAGGCCTGACAATCATCGCCGCGAATTCGGCTTCGGCCACCACCTTGCCGCCAACTTTTCCTTCGCCCCAAAACTTCCAGATCTTGCCGCGCCCGCGCAATACGGTGACGTGCAATTCCAATACGTCGCCCGGCTGCACCAAGTGGCGGAACCGGCATTTGTCCAGGGTCATGAAATAAACCAGCAAATTCTGGTCGATCAAATCCAGCGTCTTGACCACCAAAACTGCCGAGGTCTGCGCCATTGCCTCAACAATTGTCACCCCCGGCATGATCGGCTTGGACGGAAAATGGCCTTGGAAATGCGGCTCGTTGACCGTCACATTTTTGATGCCAATCGCGCTTGCGTTCGGTTTGATTTCGCGCACCGCGTCGATGAAAAGAAACGGATAGCGATGCGGAATCATCCGCTTGATCTCTTGGATATCGGCGCTGTCTTTGAATGCTTCGGTCATTATGCCCTGCTGCGAACCCGTTTGGATTCGTCTAGTCGTTGATGCCGATATCGGCAAGCGTCTTAAAGGTTGCATCAATCTGTGCAATCACCTCTTCAGTCACGTTCACTCCGCGAACCGAAAGCAGAACAGTGCGCTGATCCAGGATAACGGCAGCTTGGTGTTTTTGCATGACGGTCAGCAAAACCGGCGCGACCTGTGTGTAAAATTGCCGTCGCCGCTTTTCTATCGAGGCCAGCAATGCCTGTGCTTTCACGTCCTGATCGGCGCGAATGGCCACGACTTTCTTGTCAAAGCGATCGGCTAGAACCCGAAATTCAACTTGGCTCAAGGTCTTGCGCTGCTCGGTCAGGTCGCGCTCCTCGGCTTCAAGCGCAACGCTCAAAGCCTCGCCTTCATCAGCCATCAGCTTTCTCTCGGCCTCATCCGCAGAGATGATCAGCTGGCCCAAAAGGCTGCCGGTCAACAGCCGTTCCTGATTGACCACCAGAACGCCGACCGGCACCGGGCTTTCAACTTGCTGCGCCTGCACGGGTCCGGCAATTGCCGCCATCGCCAAAACCACCGCTATTGCCAGGCAACGCATCAAATCCTCAGAATCGCGTGCCGATTGTGAAGCGGAAATTCTCGACAACATCCCCCGGCTCGCTAACCAGTGGACGCGAGAAGTTGAAGCGCAGCGGTCCAATCGGGGTTTCCCAGAACAGGCTGACACCCGCCGCAGCGCGCAGGTTTGGTGAATCGTCGATAGTCCCCGAAGCGCCGCCCGTTACCGTGTCCAAATCCCACAAGGTGCCCGCATCCAGGAATACCCCGCCAAAAATGCCATATTGCGGCGGAAAGCCCAGCGGGAAACTGGCTTGCAGCCGCGCTACGCCGTACATGTTACCGCCCAGCGCGTCATCCACCGCGCCGGCGCTGTCGCGCGGACCGATGCCGCCATAGGCAAATCCGCGGAAGCTGTCGCCACCCAAAAAGAACCGGTCGGTGATGCGGGTACTGCCCGACGTTGACGCCAGTATCCCGCCTTCAAGTTCGCCTGACAGGATGACATCTTCGTTAAACAGGCTGGTAAATCCTCTGATCTTCGCGACCGTCTTGGAATAATTCGCCTCGCCCCCCAAACCGGCAAAATCTTCGCTCAGCGAAAAGATAAAGCCGGCGGTCGGGTCGACCTTCGAATTTCGCCGGTCATAGCTATAGGTGAATCCCAGCGAAGACGTCAGAACCGTGCCTGCCTCACCGATGATGATGGGCGACGCATCTGCGCCAAAATCGCGGATTTCGTCGCTGGATATCCGGTATCGCAGCTCTAGGCGGCCGTTTTCCGACAGCGGAAACGCCACGCGCGGCTCAAATCCAATATTCGTGGTCTGAAACGACGATTCCGCCCGTTCCACAGCGCGATAATACAAGTCAAATCCGGCCAGCAGGTTGCGGTCCAACAACTGCGGTTCGGTAAAGCTGAACACCAAAGTATTAGCGGTTTCGGAAATGCCGAATTCAAAATTCAAAGCCTGACCCCGGCCGAGAAAGTTGTTTTCGTTGACCGCAATTGAACCGCCAAAACCGGTGTCAGAGGCAAAGTTCACCCCGAAAGACAAGGATCCAGTCGAAGTATCTTGCGCATCAACCGCCACCACAACCTGATTGGCGCTCGAGCCTTCGTGCACGCCGACCTGAACATCGGAAAAGTAACGCAAATTCCTGATCCGCTCTTCGGCTTCTTTCACTTCGCGCTCATTGAACGGGTCGCCCTCGGCCACGTCAAACTGCCGCCGAATGACCCGGTCCAGCGTCGCCGAATTGCCGGTAATGTCGATGCGCTCGATGAAAACGCGCGGTCCCTGTTCCAGCACGAAATTGATGTCAATAGTCTGCGCCACGTCATTGCGGCTTAGAACCGGCCGCACGGCGACGAACGAAATCTTGCGCCGCGCAGCTTCGTCTTCCAGGTCCTGCACCGCGCGCTCGATGGCCTTCGCCGAATACAGCTTGCCCGGTTTCACCCAGTTCTGCCCAGTGAACCCGGTCGCTTCCAGCCCCAGAATAGTCGAGGAGACCGAAACATTGCCAAATCGGTAAACCGGTCCCTCAAATATATTGAAGGTGATAAAGAAATTGTCCCGCTCGCGTTCCAGTTCGGCGACCGAGGACTGCACCTCAAAATCGGCATAGCCGCGTTCCAGATAAAAATCGCGCAACAAACCTTCGTCGCGCAGCATGCGGTCGCGGTCAAAGGTGTCGGAGGAAAACAGGAAACTCAGCAACCCGTTTTCGGTCGTTTCAATCGTGCTCAGCAACCGGCGGTCGGAATAAACCTTGTTGCCGACGAAATTGACCCGGCTGACACCGGTTACACTGCCTTCGGCAATTTCGAACACCAGATCGACCCGATTGTCGGACTGCCTGATGATGACCGGGCGCACCTCGGCATTGAAACGGCCTTCCTGCAAATAGACCTGACTGATGGTCTGCGCATCAATTTCAGCGGCTTCTGGCGAATAGGCAGCCCGCGAACGCAAGGCAATTGCTCCGGCCAGAACATCGTCGGTAATCTTGTTGTTACCCTCAAAGTTGATCCGGTTGATCGTCGGGTTCTCGGCCACGGTGATGATCAGAGTTGATCCCTGCGGCGTGAGGCTGACATCCGAAAACAGCCCAGTGGCCAACAACCGTTCCAACCCTGCGTTGATTTCGGCACCCGAAACGGCACTGCCCGTCGGTATGTTGGCAATCACCCGGATCGTATCGCTTTCAATGCGCTGGTTGCCATTGACGCTGATGCTTGCAAACGAAAACGCCCCTTGGGCGATTGCGGTATCGGGCAGCAGCACAATCGCTGCCGGGATGCCCAAACATGAAATCAACAAAGCGCAGACAAGACCACGCACCTTCGCTGTCGCGCTATTTAGTATCATGCTGAAGCCCACCTTCGACATTAAGCCCGCCCGAATCCCCCGGCGGGCATCAGTTGCGAGTCACAATCGCATAATGTCGTTATACGTTGCAAAGATCATCAGCAACAATACCATTGCCAGACCAATCGACATGGCAATTTCCATCGCCCGCACGCTTGGCGGCCGTCCGCGCAGCGCTTCATAGGTGAAAACCACCAAATGCCCGCCATCAAGCACCGGAACCGGGAACAGGTTGAGCATGCCAATCGCCGTCGAGACAAAGGCGATCAAGCCGATAAAGTCCAGCAGACCGTTGGTCGCCATCTCGCCAGATACTTGCGCAATCCCGATGGGGCCCTGCAAATTGTCGGCGCTGATCTTGCCGGTGGCAATATGTTTTATCGCGTTAAGCGAGCTGGAAATAACCAAACCAACCTGCTTTGCGCCGTAATAAAGCGCGGTCCAGGGCGGCACAAATTCGGTTTGCGGCTGAAAGGCGAATCCGGCGACCACGCCGATCATCACCTTTTCTTCAAACCCACCTTCGGAATTTTCGATCACCGTCTTTTCCGGTGTCATCGTCAATTCCAGCATTTCACCACTGCGCCAAACCTGCAAACGAACCAGCCCCGTGGTGTATCCATTCATCAGGTTCTGCAGGTCATAAAACGAATGCATCGGCACGTCGTTGGTAGAAACGATATAATCGCCGCGCATCAGCCCCGCCTTGAACGCCGGCGACAAGGGCATCATGTCGCCGACAATCGGCAACAACAGGAACGGCGACTGCACCGTCATTTCGCGTCCGTCACGTTGCAGGACGATCTGCATCTCGCCCGGCGATTCGACCTGTTCGGTCACATCGCGGATTTCACCAAATGACCCGATCGCCTGACCGTTGATCGACACAATCTCGTCGCCGGTCTGGAACGGCAAAGCCTGACCGGGCACCTGCGCCACCTCGCCGATGATCGGTCCAACGGCCTGACCCTGCCACATGATCAATCCGGCAAAGACCACGGTGGACAAAATGAAATTCGCCACCGGCCCAGCCAATACCGTCAGAAACCGGCGCCCGATACTGGCGCCAGGAAACGACCGCGCGAATGTCCCGCGGTCCATCGCCGCGACCGCGGCAGTGTCGGTGCGCGACGAGGCATCGGCATCGCCGAGAAATTTGACGTAGCCGCCCAATGGCAGCAAAGCGATCTGCCATTTCGTGCCGCGCCTGTCGACGCGCGACCACAAGGTCTTGCCAAATCCCAGCGAAAAGACTTCGGCATGAATCCCGCACCAGCGACCAACGATGTAATGGCCATATTCATGGATCGACACCACAATTCCCAAAACAACGATAAAAGGTATCAGCACCGCCAGGGTGCCGCCGATCAAAGGAATTTGTGCAATCAAGTCCATGTTTTGCCCGTTACTGCCCCGACAATTGTCGCGCGAACCGCCGTGTTTCGGCGTCAATTTCTGTTACATCGTCCAATACATAGGAAGTGTGGCCGTATTTAGAATGGCCCGCAAGCCGTTCCATCGTCACCTCAACCAGGTCAGCCATCGCCAAAAACCCGATTTTCCCGGCAAGAAACAAGTCCAGCGCCTGTTCCTTTGCCGCGTTGAAAACAGCGCCGCTCAACCCGCCGTCTTCCAGTACCCCTTGGGCAATCGCCAATGCCGGAAACCGCGCCAAATCCGGCGCTTCAAAGTCCAATCGCCCTAGCGCCGCCAAATCCAGCCGCGCGACAGGCAAGTCGCGCCGTTTGGGCCAGTTCAGTGCAAAGCCAATCGCGCCGCGCATATCGGGCGGACCCATATGCGCCAGCATCGCCCCGTCAAAAAAACCAACAATGGCATGAACGATAGATTGCGGGTGAATGATGACTTCTATCCTGTCGGCGCTGACGCCAAATAAATGTTTGGCCTCAATCAGTTCCAATGCTTTGTTAAACATGGTGCTCGAATCGATCGATATCCGCTCGCCCATATTCCAGTTCGGATGCGCCCGTGCCAATTGCGGTGTCACCCGCGCCATCTCTTCCCGTGACCAGGTGCGAAACGGACCACCGGATGCCGTCAGGATGATGCGTTCGACTTCGGCCAAATCTTGGCCCTGCAGGGACTGGAATATCGCTGAATGCTCGCTGTCGGTCGGCAGCAATTTCGTGCCATACACCTGACACCGCTCCAGCAACAAATCACCCGCAGCAACCAGGCTTTCCTTGTTGGCCAGCGCCAACACGCCGCCGTGGCCTGCCGATACCAGCGTCGGTGCCAGACCGGCCACGCCAACAATCCCCGACATCGTCCAGTCCACGGGCTCGGCTGCCGCATCCAGCAAAGCCTGTGCCCCGGCAGCGACCTCGACACCCGACCCAGCCAGCAATTCCTTCAACGGCGCATAACATTCCGGCAAAGCCGTCACCGCAATCCTGGCGCGCAGTTTGATCGCCTGCTCGGCCAACAGCGCCACATTGCCAGCCCCGCTCAGCGCAACCACCTCATAGGTTTCCGCGCCACCCTGCCGCTCCAGCAGGTCAATCGTGTTGGAGCCAATGGAACCGGTCGCGCCAAAGACGCTGACCCGTCGTCGAGAAGGCGCTGCGCTCATCAGTGGACGTAACTGGCCAAGCCAAAAATCGTCATCATCATCGACGCCCCCATCAAGGCGTCAAATCGGTCCAGCAATCCGCCGTGGCCCGGGATAAGGTTGCTTGAATCCTTCACCCCAACGGCGCGTTTCACCGCCGATTCCGCCAAATCCCCGGCTTGCGAAGCGATGGACAAAATCAGTGCCAATAGCGCCAGCACCGGCAAATTCCATCCCATCCATTGCGCAAAAGCCAGCGAAGCGCCAACCGCCAAGACCCAGCCGCCGATCGTTCCGGCCCAGGTTTTCTTCGGGCTGATCTTCACCCACAGTTTCGGCCCGCCAATCATGCGCCCAGCGAAATAGCCACCGGTATCGGTTGCCACCACGATCAAGATCAGCCAAAGGACAACCCAAAACCCATTTGCGCCATCGCGCATGGCCACCAATCCAACACTGGCCATCGCGATGTAATAGACCCCCAATGCCAGGCGCAGATAGCGTTTGGAATCGATTGCGCCCAACATCAACACACCGGCCAACGGTGCCATCATGCCGGTCACCAGGCCCAACGCATGGGTCAGAATGACGCTGGACCCCGCCGTTATCACCGATACGGCCAAACCCGCATCGGCCCGATTCGGGTTTTTGGGCACCATGGAGTGCAATTCCCACGCCATGATTCCGGCGGCGACAAGGACCAGCGCAGTCCAAGCGTAACCGCCCCCCCACAAAGCTGCCAGTCCAACGACGATCAGTACGACCGCCGACACCAGCCGCTTGGTCAAATCCGAAAACATCGACGGCTTTGCGGGCATGTCATTCATCCCGCTACCGCGCCAAAGCGCCGCTCGCGCTGGCCAAACCGCGCCAGGCAGGCCTCGAAATCATCCGCGGTAAAATCCGGCCAGCATTTGGCTTCAAAGGCAAACTCGGCATAGGCCGATTGCCACAACAGAAAGTTCGAGACCCGATATTCGCCCGAGGTGCGGATGACCAGATCGGGTTCGGGCAGATCGACTGTATCCAGCCGCGCTTCCAGCGCGTTCTCGTCAATCGCCTCCGCCGCAATGCGCCCCGCCGCAACATCCAGCGCCAAACGTTTCGCCGCCCGCGCCAGCTCATCGCGACCGCCATAGTTGATTGCCACAGTCAGATGAAACCGCTCATTTTGCGCCGTCGCAACTTCCAGCGAGGCCATCAGGGCCTGCAAATCACGCTCCAGCCTGTCGCGTCCGCCGATGAACCGCACCCGCACGCCCTCCTCGACCAACTTGGCCGATTCCTTGCGGATATAGCGTTTGAACAACCGCATCAAACCGGTCACTTCCACCTCGGATCGTTTCCAGTTCTCGGTCGAAAACGCGAACAAGGTCAGGTATTTCACGCCCAAATCCGGGCACGCTTTCACAATCTCGCGCACCCGCTCCACGCCACGCTTGTGCCCCGCCAGCCGCGATAACCCGCGCCGGGTCGCCCAACGTCCGTTGCCATCCATGATAATGGCGACATGTTCGGGGCTTAGCTGCTCGTCAGAAAAATTATCACTCAAAAAAAGTCAATCCTGTCCCAAAGCGGTGACGCAGCAAGCGCGTCAGACCTGCATGATCTCTGCCTGTTTTGTTTCCAAAGCCAAGTCGACCTTGGCTATTGCTGTGTTTGTTACGTCCTGAATTTCGTCATGCCAGAATTTCTGGTCGTCTTCCGCCATGCCGTCGCCTTTGGCCTTCTTGATCTGGTCCATCCCGTCGCGCCGCACATTGCGGATGGCAACGCGGGCGTGTTCGGCATATTGTCCGGCAAGTTTGGCCAATTCGCGGCGTCGTTCCTCGTTCAATTCCGGAATCGGCAACCGCAGTATCGTGCCATCCATCACGGGGTTGAGACCCAGCCCGGAATTGCGGATCGCCTTGTCCACCGCCTGCACCAGCCCCTTGTCCCAGACATTGACCAGAACCATGCGCGATTCCGGCACGGTGATGGTTCCAACCTGGTTCAGCGGCATAGACGATCCGTATGCGTCGACCATCACCGGGTCTAGCATGCTGGCCGAGGCCCGGCCAGTGCGCAGCGAATGAAACTCGTTGCGCATGGCATGCAAAGCCCCTTCCATCCGCCGTTCGATGGCGTCGATGTCGATGGTCAGTTCGTCAGCCATTCCGCCCTTCCCATCCCGCCGTCATGGCGCGCCCTGCTCGACAATGGTGAACTTGCCACGACCGTTCAGGACTTCCACCAACGCGTCGGGTTCTTCCAACGAGAATACGACAATTGGCAGGTTGTTGTCGCGCGCCAAAGCTATGGCCGAGGCATCCATCACCGCTAGGTGCTTTTGCAACACAGTGTCATAGGAAACCCGGTCATAGCGTTTGGCATTCGGGTTCTTCTTCGGGTCGCTGTCATAAACCCCGTCCACCTGCGTGCCCTTGAAAATTACCTCGCACGACATCTCGGACGCCCGCAAAGTCGCCGCCGTATCGGTGGTGAAATACGGGTTGCCGGTGCCCGCCGCAAAAATGCAAACCCGGCCCTTTTCCAGATGCCGCACGGCGCGGCGGCGGATATAGGGCTCACAAACCTGATCCATCGGTATGGCGCTGATCACGCGGGTAAAAACCCCCATGCCTTCCAGCGATGATTGCATCGCCAGCGCGTTCATCACCGTCGCCAGCATGCCCATGTAATCCGCCGTCGTGCGCTCCATTCCCTGCGCCGATCCCTGCAGCCCGCGAAAGATGTTGCCCCCGCCAATCACGACGCAGATTTCTACGCCCAGGTCGCGGACCTTTTTGATCTCGCCGGCGATGCGATGAACCGTCGGCGGGTGCAGCGCGTGGGCGCTATCGCCCATCAACGCCTCACCCGATAATTTCAGCAGCACGCGCTTGTATTTCGGTTTGGTCTTGCCCGACGGCATAAATCGCGTCCCCGCTGCTCGAATTTCGGCCAAAATGTCGGAAATCGAGTTGCTATTCAATGGCCAATGCAGAACGATTGCACCGCTTGCACGATGAATTGTTACCGCCTGCACAGGCGTTGCAAGAATATCGGGGCCGCGCGTTGACAGAGCTGGAAAGTTCAACGCCAGCCGGCCTTCAAAATCGCCCGCATTGCGCGCTTCCAATAATTATGCCCGCCGAATTGGGTCGAAAAATCCTTGTTGTGCCAAGCCCGCGTTGAACTATGGTCAACCCAATAATCCAACAATAAAGGAGGAACCCATGAATTTCCCAGTTTCCCGCCGCACCGGTCTTGCTGGCGGCCTCGCATTGGCCTTGGCCTTGCTGACAACTTCAACCGCCCAAGCCGATGCCCTTGATGACATCATTGCCTCGGGCACGCTCAAAATCGGCATATTCGAAGATTTCCCGCCCTTCGCATCCCTAAACACCGACTTGAAAATCGAAGGCTATGATACCGAAGTTGCTGACAAACTTGCTACAGCCCTTGGCGTTAAAGCCGAACTTGTCGGCATTACCGGGCAAAACCGCATTCCGTTCCTGACCGAAAGCAAAGTCGATCTGCTGCTCAGCATCGGCTATAGCGACGAACGCGCCGAAGTCGTTGCCTTCACCGACGCCTATGCGCCCTATTACATCGCCGTCATGGGGCCAAAAGACCTTGCCGTTGCCGGCCCAGCCGATCTGGCCGGGAAAAGCGTTGCAGTGAACCGTGGCACTTTGGAAGATACCGAAGCGACCAAAGTCGCCCCCGAAGGCACCGACATTCAACGCTACAACGATTACAGCGGCGTCATTGCCGCCTTCCTGTCGGGCCAAGCGCAACTGATGGTGGTGGGCAACGACGTTGGCGCGACCATTCTGGCGCAGAATCCTGCCATTGAGCCGGTCGAAAAGTTTCTGCTGCTCTCATCGCCCTCGCAAATGGCGGTGAAAAAGGGCGAGGACCGGCTGCAAGTAGCCATCAACGACGCCCTGATCGCCATGAAAGCCGACGGCAGCCTGAATGAACTGGCGCTGAAATGGCTGAAACAGCCGCTGGTCGAAGGATTCTGACCCCGCATGGGGTATGAATTCGACTTCAGCGCCATCGCCGAACAAATCGGCCTGCTCGCAAGTGGAGCAGGCCTGACCCTGTTGTTGACCGCCCTGACTGCAACCATCGGCATCACGCTGAGCATCGCCGGGGCGGCAACCTCGCGCTGGGGGCTGGGCTGGGCCCGCAGACTGGTGGCGGTCTATGTCGAAATCATCCGCAACACGCCTTTCATTGTGCAACTTTTCTTCATCTTTTTTGGGTTGCCGTCCCTCGGCGTGTACTTGTCGGCCCTAACGGCAGCCGTGCTGGCCATGACCATCAACATGACCGCCTACTGCATCGAAATCGTCCGCGCCGGAATCGAAGCAGTCCCGCCGGGCCAACGCGAGGCTGGCATTGCAACCGGGCTAAGGCCGATCCCGGTTTTCACGCTCATCGTGCTGCCCCAAGCCATCGCCGTGGTCTATCCCGCACTGGTCAGCCAAATCGTCATCACCATGCTGGAATCCGCCGTCGTCTCGCAAATCGCCGTCGCCGATTTAACCCATGCCGCCGATTTCATCCAATCGCGCAGCTATCGCGCGTTTGAAACCTATGCCGTCGTCACCCTGATCTATCTCGCTCTGGCTTTGCTGCTGCGTTGGGGCTTCAACTTTGCCGGTCAGCGCCTGTTCAAAGGCCAGCAACCATGATCAACCTGCCCGTCACCGACATTTTGCCCTTCCTGCTGTTGGCCGCACGCTGGACATTGCTGTTGTCGCTGATTGCCTTTGCTGGCGGCGGCATAGGCGCGATCTTGCTGCTGCTCTGGCGCTATGGCGCGCCCAAGACCGGTCGTCGCGCCATGTCGCTTTATGTGCAGGTGCTGCAAGGAACACCGCTGTTGATGCAGCTTTTTCTGGTATTTTTCGGCCTGCCGCTGATCGGCGTCGAGGTGTCGCAATGGCTGGCGGCCAGCGTTGCCCTGACGCTCTATGCAACAGCATTCCTCGCCGAAATCTGGCGTGGTTGTGTCGACGCCATTCCGCGCGGGCAATGGGATGCCAGCGCCAGCATGGGCATGAGCTTCATCAAACAAATGCGCTTGGTGATCCTGCCACAAGCCTTGAAAATCGCCATTCCGCCAACCGTCGGCTTCCTCGTGCAACTGCTCAAAAGCACCGCGCTGGCCTCGATCATCGGCTTTGACGAACTCACCCGCACCGGCCAGATCGTCGCCAACGCCACCTTCAAGCCGCTGATCGTTTACGGGTTGGTGGCGCTGATCTATTTTGCCATGTGCTACCCGTTGACCTATGGGTCAAGAATCCTGGAGC
>JANMOK010000308.1:0-18715 GCA_031369165.1 Paracoccaceae bacterium | reverse complement strand
CCCGGGCGCGCGCAATCGGTGGCTGAGGTGATTTACGGTTTCGTGCACAAAATGACCTTTGATATCGCGGGCCAAGGCGGGCTGAAATATTTCCCCTACATGATGACGATTTTCTGCTACATTCTGTTCGCTAACGTTCTGGGTCTGCTGCCCTATTCCTTCACGCCAACCAGCCACATCGCGCTAACCGGCGTGCTGGCGATGATCGTATTTATCTCGGTGACGCTGATCGGGCTGTATAAACACGGGTTTGGTTTCCTGAAACTGTTCTGGATTTCCAGCGCGCCTTTGGTGTTGCGCCCGATCCTGCTCATCATCGAGGTGATTTCGTATTTCGTCCGTCCGGTCAGCCATTCCATTCGTCTGGCCGGCAACATGATGGCAGGTCATGCCGTTATCAAGGTTTTCGCCGGGTTCGCCGGTGCGCTGGGGATATTCTCGGTCGCGCCGATCATTGCGATCATGGCGGTTTATGGCCTGGAGATGCTGGTGACGGTGATCCAAGCCTATGTTTTTACCATCCTGACATGCGTGTATCTGAATGATGCGCTGCATCCGGGGCACTGATTTTTCAAGCATTCCAAACAGGGAGATACCATCATGGAAGGCGATATCGAGGTAATGGGCCGTTTGATCGGTGCCGGTCTGGCTTGCACCGGCATGGGTGGTGCTGCGGTTGGCGTGGGCCATGTCGTGGGCAACTTTCTGTCGGGCGCGTTGCGCAATCCGGCGGCGGCGGGTGGCCAGACGGCAACCATGTTCATCGGCATCGCCTTTGCCGAAGCTTTGGGGATTTTCTCGTTCCTCGTCGCTTTGCTGTTGATGTACGCATTCTGATTCAACTGGTTTCAGCGGCGTAATTTCTGACGGGTCGGCCCATCGGCCGGCCCTTGATGCCATCGGAGACTATCATGGCGACAGCAACACCCACGGCAGAGGCCGGCCACGAAGTGGCCAAAGTCGGCATGCCGCAGCTAGACTTTTCGACCTTCCCGAACCAGATTTTCTGGTTTTTGGTCGCCTTGGTCGCGCTGTATTTCATCATCAGCAAAATCGCCTTGCCGCGGATAGGCGGGATATTGGCCGAACGCAGCGGGATCATTGCCAAGGATTTGGACGATGCCGCACGGATGAAGGAACAAGCGGTTCAATCCGAAGCGGCCTACAACGCTGCTTTGGCATCGGCGCGGGCGAATGCGCAAAGGATTGGCGCGGAAACCAAGGCTGATATCCAGAAAACACTGGATGCAGAGACAGCTAAGGCTGACGCGGAAATCGCCGTGCAAGCCTCAGTTTCCGAGGGGCACATCCGCGAAATTCGTGACGGGGCTTTGAAAAGTATCGAAGTTGTTGCCAAGGATACCGCCAGGGCGATTATCGCGGCGATATTGCCCGGTGCGGCGGATGATAAGGCGGTTGATGCCGCTGTATCGGCGCGATTGAAAGGGTAAGGCGATGGAATTTCTCAACGATACCAATATCGTCGTCTCAATCGCCTTTGCCGCCTTTGTTGCGGTGCTGCTGTATTTGGGTGTGCCCAAGATCGTGGCCAAGTTGCTGGATGGCCGGGCCGAAGGCATCAAGCGCGACCTCGACGAAGCGCGGGCTTTGCGCGACGAAGCGCGGGCGATTCTGGATTCGTATGAGGCGAAGCAGAAGGCCGTCGAAAGTCAGGCAGCGGCGATTGTTGCCAGTGCCAAGGATGAGGCTTTGAACGCGGCGGCTTTGGCCAAGCAAGATCTGAAGGCCAGCATTGCCCGGCGGGTACAGGCGGCGAAAGACCAGATTGCTTCGGCAGAAACCGCAGCTATTCGTCAGATCAAGGATCAAGCGGCGTCATTGGCAATTGCGGCGGCGCGCGATGTGATCGCCAAGAATATCAGCGCTGCGGACAGCGGCGCGCTGATTGACGCGGCGATCAAGGATATAGGGGCGAAGTTGCACTGAAACCGGAGCGATAGAAAAAACCCGGGCCCCCCGACCCGGGTTTTCTCCCCACACGTGACGTAGTCGACGTTACCCGGTCGGCGTAATGATAATCTCGACGC
Source organism: Paracoccaceae bacterium (assembly GCA_031369165.1). Classification (GTDB taxonomy): domain Bacteria; phylum Pseudomonadota; class Alphaproteobacteria; order Rhodobacterales; family Rhodobacteraceae; genus JANMOK01. The sequence goes on along the minus strand of JANMOK010000308.1, from coordinate 16,667 downwards.
GGCGGTTCTGTTGACGACCGGCTGCAGTTGAGTTTGACGCAACCGGCTGTGTCGATCCGGCGCCGAAGATACGCAGGCGGCTGGAACGCACCCCGGAATTGACCAGCACATTCGCTACGGACAGCGCCCGGTCTTGCGACAGCACGGCATTGCGCGCGGCGGTGCCGATCGAATCGGTGTGACCAACAACGCGCACAACGGTATTGGGGAAGCGCTGCAGGCTGCGCGCGATATCTTGCACAGACCCGACGAACTGCGGTTTCAGCTGTGCCGAGTCGAAGTCAAAAGTAATGGCTTCCGGCAGAATCACGATCAACTGATCGCCCGAGCGGATAACTTGCGCACCGCTACCGCCCAATTGCTGGCGAAGCTCGGCTTCCTGTTTGTCCATGTTATCGCCGATGGCACCACCGATGATGGCGCCGGCGATGGCACCGATGGCGCGACCGTCGCTGGTTGGCTTGATGGCCTGACCCAGGATCGCCCCGGTTGTGGCGCCCAAAAGCACGCCAGTGCCGGTGTTATTGTTGCTTCCGTCAGTATTCGTGCAGGCACCCAGGCCCAAAGAGGCGGCGACTGCGGCAGCGAATGTCAGTTTTAGTGCGGGCATGATTTGAGTTCCTCATGAAATTACCGACGTAAACTCGCAACTACCCAAGGAAGTTCCATGACGGTGGAATTGGCTGCGCGCACCATATAAAAACCCGGGCCAATCGACCCGGGTTTTGGCTTTCAAACAGTCAAAATCAACGTCGTGGCGTGATGACGATTTCGACGCGACGGTTGGCCTGGCGACCTGAGGGCGTCAGGTTGGACGATACAGGGCGGCGCTCGCCCAGGCCATAGGCGTCGATCCGGCTGGATCGAACGCCGGAATTGATCAGTACATTGGCGACCGATTGAGCGCGGGCTTGCGACAGGTTATCGTTGTAAGTTGGCGAGCCGACGTTGTCGGTATGGCCAATGACTTCGACAATTGTGTCGGGGTAATTTTGCAAACTGTGCGCGATATCGCGCACCGAGTCGACAAACTGCGGCAGCAGAACGGCGGAGTCAAAATCGAAGGTGATGGCTTCGGGCAAGGTCACAATCAGCTGGCTGCCGGTGTTGACGATCCGCGCCCCCGAACCGCCAAGGTTCTGGCGAAGTTCGGCTTCCTGCTTGTCGAGGTTGTCACCGATTGCGGCACCGGCGATGGCACCGGCGATGGCGCCAACGGTTCGACCGCGTTCACCCGGCGCAACGGCCTGTCCGAAGATCGCGCCCGTCGCGGCACCCAGCAGAACGCCAGTGCCAGCGTTGTTGTTGGTGCCATCGGGATTCGTGCAGGCACCCAGAGCGAAAGACGATGCTACGACCGCGGCGATTGTAAGTTTGAGAGCCGACATTGCCTGAACTCCTCCATCTAAGGTTAATACCGCGCTACATCTACAGCAGGGTTAAACGCGCACAATGGGGCGTGAACCCTGCTCACGCCGGATTGACCAACTGTGCTGGATATTGCCGATTGTTGCAATAATTGCGCGATTTAAGCGGCTTCGCTGGCATCCAGTCTTGCTGATTCCCACGCCAGCATGGCGCGTTTGACCGGCAGGCCCCAGTGGTAGCCGCCAAGTTCACCCGATTTGCGCAGGGCGCGGTGGCACGGGATCAACCAGCTGATCGGATTGCGCCCAACGGCGGTGCCGACGGCGCGCACCGCTTTGGGGTGGCCGATCTTGCAGGCGATTTGCGAATAGGTGGTGACATGGCCCGAGGGAATGGTCAGCAACGCCTCCCAGACCTTGATCTGGAATGGTGCGCCGATCATGTGCAAATGGGCTTGACCGCTGCCCGTGAAAGCGGCAGCGACGGATTCGTGCAGGATTTCGGGGTTTTCGACATAACTAGCCATGGGCCAGCGCGATTGCATATCAGTCATGGCGTTTTGCCGTCCGGTTTCATCGGAAAAGGCCATGCCGCAAAGACCACGCTCGGTGCCCATCGCCAAAACCTGGCCAAAAGGCGAGTCGAATGTCGCAAAGTGGATGGTCAAACCCTTGCCGCCAGCGGCGTATTCACCGGGCGACATTGCTTCCCATTTGACGAACAAATCATGCAGGCGGCCGGAACCGGAAAGGCCGGTTTCAAGCGAGGTTTCCAGCACGGAAAAGCGGTTTTTCAGCAGGTCCTTGGCATGATTCAAGGTCAGATATTGCTGATAGCGTTTTGGCGAAACTCCGGTCCATTGGCTGAAAATGCGCTGAAAATGTGCGGGCGACAGACCGGTTGCGGCGGCAACTTCGTCCAGAGTCGGCTGATCGACAGCGCGAACTCCAATGAAATCTATCGCGCGGGCGATCAGGGCGAAATGATATGGGTCTTTGCTTTGCATGATCTGTCTCGACTGGTTTCCTTTGAAATAGGCCGCGCCCGGCATTTGCGCCACCCGATTCCTGCGCTTAAGAAGGAAACGGGGGTCGTATGGTCGAGCAACTGAACTACAGCACAATTGCCGAGGTTTTTCGGCGTTTTCAGGCGGCAAACCCCGAACCGATGGGTGAGCTGGTCTATGTGAACGCCTTTACTTTGCTGGTTGCCGTCGCATTGTCGGCGCAAGCGACCGACAAAAGCGTGAATGCGGCGACGGTGGGGTTATTCGAGGCGGCTTATACGCCGCAGATGATGGTGGAGTTGGGCGAGGAGCGGCTGGTCCGGCATATCAAAACCATTGGTCTATTTCGCAACAAAGCCAAGAACGTCATCCGATTGAGTGAGATGCTTTTATCGGAATATGGCGGACAGGTGCCGACTTCTCGCGCCGCGCTGGAACGATTGCCCGGTGTGGGCCGCAAGACGGCGAATGTGGTGCTGAACATCTGGTTTCATCATCCGGCGCAGGCGGTGGATACCCATATATTTCGGGTCGGTAACCGTACCGGCATCGCGGTAGGCAGCGATGTAGTGGCGGTCGAACGGGCCTTGGAAAACCACGTTCCGGTCGAATTTCAAAAACACGCGCACCACTGGTTGATCTTGCACGGGCGGTATATCTGTCAGGCGCGAAAGCCGCTGTGCGGGCAATGTTTGATCGCGGATTTGTGCAAGTCGGAGGATAAAGTTTGAAGAAGTTTCAGGTGACCGGCATTGGCAATGCCTTGGTCGATGTGCTGGTGCATGTGGACGATGACTTTTTGGCGCTCAACGGCGTGCAAAAGGGCGTGATGCAGTTGATTGATACAGAGCGCGCGACCGAACTTTATGCGCGGATGGGACCGGCGAAGGAAATTTCCGGCGGTTCGGCCGCCAATACGATTGCTGGAATCGCTGCTTTGGGTGGACGAACGGCCTATATTGGCAAGGTCAAGCATGACCAGTTGGGGGCGATATTTGCGCATGATATGCGGGCGCAGGGGGCGGCTTATGAGACCGGCTTTGCGCCGCGAAACCATGCAGCGGAAACCGGGCGCTGCTATATTTTGGTGACGCCAGAAGGGGAACGGTCGCTGAATACCTATCTGGGGGTCAGCGAGTTTCTGGGGCCGGATGATATAGATTCAGCACAAATTGCGGATTCGGAGTGGATATATCTGGAAGGCTATCGCTTTGACGGGCCGGATTCGATTGCAGCTTTTGCCAAGGCGATCAAGGCTTGCCGGTCGACGGGTGGCAAAGTTTCCGTGACATTATCCGATCCGTTCTGCGTGGAACGGCATCGGGACGAATTCTTGCGGATGATACGCGCGGATGTGGAATTGTTGTTCGCAAATGAGCATGAGTTGATGTCGCTGTATCAAACTGACGACCTAGAACTGGCAATCGCCAAGTGTCGCGCCGACGTTCCGATTCTGGCCTGCACGGTGGGCGCGAAAGGCGCGCATTTGCTGCGCGGCGACAGGCGCGTTCATGCACCAGCTACGGCGACCAAGGTAGTTGATGCGACGGGCGCGGGGGATTTGTTTGCTTCGGGCGTGCTGTTCGGTCTGACGACGGGGCGCGACTTGTTGACAAGCGGGCGCATGGGTTGCGTGGCGGCGGGCGAGGTGATTAGCCATATTGGGGCAAGGCCGGAAGCCAATTTGCGGGTGTTGTTTGGTAAGGCAGGGCTGAATTAGACGGGCCGCAAACTTGTCGTCACATAGTTCACCGACAGGTCGCGGTCGGACAGTGACCAGCTCCACGCGAGCGGATTGAACACCATGCCTTTGCGATCAACCGGGTCAAATCCGGCGGTTTTGAGCAGGGCGAGAAGTTCGTCTGGGGTGATGAATTTCGCCCAATCATGGGTGCCGACCGGCAGCCAGCGCATGATTCTTTCGGCCCCGACAATCGCCATCAGCCAGCTTTTCGGATTGCGGTTAAGGGTTGAGCAGACCATCAGGCCGCCGGGTTTGAGCAGTTGGAAACAGGCGGCCAGAAAGGCGCTTGGGTCGGAAACGTGCTCAATAACCTCCATATTGAGCACAATATCGAAGGTTTCGCCCAGCGCGGCCAAGGCTTCGGCGCTGGTGTGGCGATAGTCGATACTCAGCCCGGATTGTTCGGCGTGAACGCGCGCCACAGGAATGTTGCGTTCGGCGGCATCGGCACCGACCACATCCGCCCCAAGCCGCGTCATCGGTTCCGATAACAGTCCGCCACCACACCCGATGTCGAGTAGCCGCAGCCCCTGCAGCGGCTGGCGAGACTTAGGATCAAGGCCATATTCGGCAGTGATTTGATCGACGATATAAGCCAAGCGACACGGGTTGAGCATATGCAGCGGCTTGAACTTACCGTTCGGGTCCCACCATTGCTCCGCCATCGCCTGAAATTTGGCAATTTCATTGGCGTCAATTGTATTGGCTCCAGCCATTGCGCTCACCTTTTCAACCTGCGATGATTCTGGACCGAGTGCAGCAATAGGGCAAGTATGCGAGAGAGCGCGAGCCAAAATGGCGCAGGGCAGAGACAGGGCCTGTATCCGCCGCGCGAGCCGTTTCATCAGCAGATGATGCAGGTCAGTGGCGGGCATTCTGTCTATGTCGAGCAGTCGGGTAAACCCGACGGTGTGCCAGTGATTGTGCTGCATGGTGGGCCGGGTGGCGGTTGCACGCCGGGGATGCGGCGGTTTTTTGACCCGGAGCATTACCGCGTAGTGCTGTTTGACCAGCGCGGATGTGGCCGCTCTACGCCGCATGCTTCGGTTGAGAACAATACAACGTGGGATTTGCTGGCGGATGTGGAGCAGATTCGCGCCGCGCTGGGCGTGGAAAAGTTCGTGGTTTTTGGCGGGTCCTGGGGGTCAACTTTGGCGCTTTTGTATGCACAAAAGCACCCCGATCGGGTGGCCTCCCTCGTGTTGCGCGGTATTTTCACCATGACCAAGGCCGAACTGGATTGGTTTTACGGCGGTGGTGCTGGGCGGTTCTGGCCGGAGCAGTGGCGCGATTTTTTACAAATGGTGCTGGTTGAAGAGCGTAGCGATTTGGTCACCGCCTATGGTAAGCGGCTGTTTGGTGGCGACGAGGGCGAATTGGCGCGTTTTGCCGAGGCTTGGGCCGGTTGGGAAAGCGCATTAGCGGTTCTTGACCCCGGTGTTGGTCGAGGTGGTCCGACGGGAAGTTGGGCGCGGGCATTCGCGCGGCTGGAAAACCATTATTTTCAGCACAAAGGGTTTTTGGAGTGTGACGATCAGATCATGCGCGACATGGGGCTGATTGCCCATGTGCCGGGATACATCGTGCAGGGGCGCTATGACATGGTATGCCCACCGCATACGGCCTCGGCATTGCATCTGGCATGGCCTGGGTCCGAGTTGCATATGGTTGCCACCGGTGGGCATGCGCTGTCCGAGCCGGGGATTTCGGCGGCACTGGTGGCGATCATGGACCGGTTGCGCGACTAGAGGATGGCTGCCAGCCGTGTGGCTTGGTCTATAGCCCGTTTGGCGTCCAGTTCCAGCGCTTGATCCGCGCCGCCAATGACGTGAACCTTGCGGCCCAGCGCGATGAGCTGATCGGCAAGGCGGCGTTCGGGCAGTTGACCGGCGCAGAGGATGATGTGATCGACCTCCAGCCATTCGGTGTTGACAGGGTCGTCGCCGTGGCTGATTTGCAATCCTTTAGGGCCGATTTGTTGATAGGCGATGCCCGCCAACATTTTCACACCGCGTTTTTTCAGCGTCTCACGGTGGATCCAGCCGGTGGTTTTGCCCAGCCCTGCGCCGGGTTTGCTGGCTTTGCGTTGCAACATGGTGATTTGGCGCAGCGAAGGTTCGGGATTGGCCCCCTTTGGGTCTAATCCGCCACGATCTTTCCAAGGAGCAGAAACACCCCATTCCTGCCGCCACAGGTCGGGGTTTTCCGTGCTGCTTTCGCCGTTTTGCGACAGGTATTCGGCGACATCAAAACCGATACCGCCTGCCCCGATGATGGCTACTTTGCTGCCGACATGCGCTTTGTTGCGCAGCACGTCGATGTAGGTGAGAACGTTGCTGGCACCACTCGATGCGATGCCGGGGTCACGCGGGATGACGCCGGTGGCGATGATGATTTCCTCAAAGTCGGCCAGGTCACCGGGCGTGGCTTTTTGGTTGAGAGGTGTTGTGACGCCGGTCAGGGTCAACTGCCCGCGATACCAGTCAACCAACCCGCGAAATTCCTCTTTACCGGGGATGACTTTGGCCATGTTCAGTTGGCCGCCTATTTCGTGGGCTTGCTCGAACAGGGTGACAGTATGGCCGCGTTGGGCGGCGGTGATACTGGCGGCCAGACCTGCGGGGCCGGCACCGACGACGGCGATTTTCTTGGGGGTTTGGGTTGGTGAAACTGTTAGTTCCAACTCGTGGCAGGCGCGCGGGTTGACAAGGCAAGAGGTCAGTTTCATCGCAAATGTGTGGTCAAGGCAGGCTTGGTTGCAGGCGATGCAGGGGGCGATTTGTTTGGCGTGGCCGGTGCGGGCCTTGTTGACGAATTCGGCGTCGGCCAGAAACGGTCGCGCCATGGAAACCATGTCGGCACAGCCCATTTTCAGCACAGATTCGGCGATTTCAGGGCTGTTGATACGGTTGGACGTGATGAGGGGAATGGTCACCTGACCCATCAGTTTCTTTGTCAGCCAGGTGAACGCCGCTCTTGGCACCGAGGTGGCGATTGTGGGAATACGCGCTTCATGCCAGCCAATGCCGCTGTTGAGCATGTCGGCACCGGCTTTTTCGATGGCTTTGGCCAAAAGTACAACCTCGTCCCAACTTGACCCGTTGGGGACAAGATCAATCAGCGACAGGCGGTAAATGAGGATGAAGTCGGGTCCGACAGCGGCGCGGATGCGGCGAACAATTTCCACCGGCAGGCGCATGCGGTTCTCGTAAACGCCGCCCCAATCATCCTGGCGTTGGTTGGTGTGTTTTACCAAGAATTGGTTCAGAAAATACCCTTCCGACCCCATGATTTCGACGCCATCATATCCCGCCTCGCGGGCGCGACAGGCCGCGTTGACGAAATCGGTGATTTGTTTTTCGATGCCGGTACTGTCCAACTCGGTCGGCGCAAAAGGTGAGATCGGCGACTTGATCGGTGAGGGCGCAACCGCAAGCGGCGAATAGGCATAGCGCCCGGCGTGCAGAATTTGCATGGCAATCCGCCCGCCCGCGCTGTGAACTTGGTCGGTGACGATGCGGTGGTTGGCAATGTCTTGTCGGGTGAACAACCCCGCCGCGCCAGGGAATACCGCGCCTTCCTTGTTTGGGGCCATGCCGCCGGTCACCATCAGCGCGACGCCACCTTTGGCGCGCTCGCTGTAAAAGGTGGCGACGCGATTCCAGTCGCCAGTTTCTTCCAAACCGGTATGCATCGAGCCCATAAGAACCCGATTTGGCAGAGTTATGTGGCTCAGCGGCAACGGAGCGAACAGGTTGGGAAACAGATGCGGCATCGCGTTAAAATTCTAACCTAAGGCGATGCGAGATTGATAGCGTATTGATGGCAAATTGACAGGTGCCCGTTTGGGTGACCATGAAATCCAGCCACATGTTGTCGGCACCAGCCGGATTGATGCCAAAATTCGACATGTCAAATTCGATGATTTGAGCCTGATCATTCAAGTTTATCTGGTGCCAATTATCGTAGGTGTTGGGTCCGCGCTTCACGTTCATCCGCAGGCTTGCCTGCAGGTCTGGCATGCCAAGGGCCTGAATTGCGATGGAAATGATGGATTTTCGGTCGATTGCGCGGCGGTATCGTGCCGGTATGGCGATAGCCAATGAAAGATACGAGCCGTCAAAGTGTTCAGCATTTATTTCCAGCGAAAACGCAGATGCGCGGTCAGGCTGGCTGGCGGGGACTTGCACCCAAGCCACCCGCGCCTCTGTCGCGTTGTGGAACAAAGTGCAGCCAGCGCCAATTGCGTTTTCCCGCGCGGCGTTTTCTTCGGTGAAAGGCAACACAGCGCTGCACCATACCGACGGCGTAAACGACCACCGCGTTGGAAGTGGCGTTGCGGTCAGGCCCAGCAATCGCAGCATTTGGCTGTCCAGCGCCGACACAATCGCCTGGTCACAAGTCGGCGTAGATGTGTTTCTCGGCTTTTGCGCCCGGATGGGTGACCGCGCCCATGTAGGTTTCTCCCACCTGCTGGGCGTATTTCCACAAGGCACCCGAGGCATAGATTGTGGGGCGCGGGCCCTTCCAATCTTTCCTGCGGGCGGTCAGTTCGGCGTCGCTCAGCGCGACCGAGATGATGCCGGCGGTCGCATCCAGCGTAATCATGTCGCCATCGCGCAGCAATGCGATGGGGCCGCATTGGGCGGCTTCGGGGCCGACATGGCCCACGCAAAAGCCGCGGGTGGCTCCGGAAAATCGGCCGTCGGTGATCAGAGCGACTTTCTTGCCCATGCCTTGACCGGAAAGTGCGGCGGTTGTTGCCAGCATTTCGCGCATGCCGGGGCCGCCACGGGGGCCTTCGTTACGAATGACCAGAACGTCGCCTTCCTTGTAGGTGCGTTTTTGCACCGCTTCAAAGGCGTCTTCCTCACATTCAAACACCCGGGCCGGGCCGGTAAATTTAAGCTCTTCGCCGGTCATTCCCGCGACTTTGACAATCGCGCCGTCGGGTGCAAGGTTGCCTTTCAGGCCGACAACGCCACCGGTTTTGCTGATCGGCGTGGCGATTTGATGGATCACCTTTCCGTCGGCTTCGCGGGTGACCAGATCAATCTCTTCGCCCATGCTGCGGCCTGTGACCGTCATGCAATCTTCGTGGATCAGGCCTGCTTTGCGCAGTTCTTTCATCACCACCATAACGCCGCCCGCTTCAAACATGTCTTTCGCCACATAGGCGCCGCCGGGTTTGAGATCGACGAAATAGGGCGTGTCGCGGAAAATCTGGCAGACATCGTCAAGGAAAAAGTCGATGCCAGCTTCATGGGCGATGGCGGGCAGATGCAGGCCGGCGTTGGTCGAGCCGCCGGTGCAGGCGACGACGCGGGCGGCGTTTTCCAGCGCTTTGCGGGTAACAATGTCGCGGGCGCGGATGTTACGTGCCAGCAGGTTCATTACGGCAATGCCCGATGCCTCGGCATACTGGTCGCGGCTTACATAGGGGGCCGGGGCACCGGAAGAATTTGGCAGAGCCAGACCTATCGCCTCGCTTACACAAGCCATCGTATTGGCGGTAAACTGGCCGCCACAGGCACCGGCAGTTGGGCAGGCTACGCGGGCGAGGTCTTCGATATCGGTGTTCATCAGTCCGGCCTGATGCTTGCCAACCGCTTCAAACACGTCTTGTACCGTCACATCGCGGCCTTCATAGCGGCCCGGCAAGATTGAGCCGCCATACATGAAAACCGACGGCACGTTCAGCCGCACCATCGCCATCATCATGCCGGGCAGCGACTTGTCGCAGCCCGCAAGGCCGACCAGCGCGTCGTAGCAATGACCGCGCATCGTCAGTTCTACCATATCGGCGATGGCGTCGCGGCTGGCGAGCGAGGAGCGCATGCCTTCGTGACCCATCGCGATGCCGTCGGTCACGGTGATGGTGGTAAATTCGCGTGGCGTGCCCATCGCCGCCTTGACGCCAACCTTGACCGATTGTGCCTGCCGGTTGAGCGAAATGTTGCACGGCGCGGCTTCGTTCCAGCAAGTTGCAACCCCAATCAGCGGTTGGTGGATTTCCGCCTCGGTCAGCCCCATCGCATAAAGGAAAGACCGGTGCGGCGCGCGGGCTGGCCCTTCGGTGACATGGCGGCTGGGCAGGCGGGATTTGTCGAATTTTGGCGCGTCCATGCTGGAATCTCCTTATCGGCTTGTTGCCAAAGCCATAATCAACGGCACGAGGCGGCACAAGCGCTGCGAAGGACGGACGCTCTGGATTTTGGCGCGGACCGCACGCTGGCACGTGGGGGCTGGTGCCTTTGCACGGCCCGCTCTGTCAATGCCGATAGGCTGAGTAACGAGTTCGGCAATGACATTTCATTTCGCCTTGCAATACTTTCGGTCAGGGCGACCAAGATAACGAGGCGAAGAAATCAAATGTCACTCTAAGGACATTGACCTATGCGGACAAGGATTTGATGTCGTCAAAAACCGACAATACTATTTTTGAGCGACCGTCGAATACTTCAGAATCTTCGATCTCGCTGACCCAAAGTTCCAGCTTGGCCCGCATGTCATCAAGCGATTTTGCCGGGATGGCCGCCAATTGTTCCACCAGCATTTCCTGGCGGCTCAAAAGCGCCGATTCCAAGAGGGTGAGCGAATCGCCTGCAAAATCTGCCGGGTTATTCTGGGAAAAATACTTGAGCAGCAGCGCATTCGATGCGTATTCTTCCTGGACTGCTACAATTTTTTGCTGGACTTTATTCTTAGCTACAAATTCAAAAACGTTATGCGATTTTTCCAATATTTTCCGACCAATGCCCTAGTGCCACGCTCGTGGATGATGCGCGCTGCATATGCGTAAACTTTTAAGAAACCCTATAACGTTGGTCGTTACACGTGATCACGTGACAATTTGTCGATGAAAGGTCACACTACACCGGTAATTATGCCTGTCCCGACGCCGCGTATTGCCGCTGTCACCCGGTCAGTCGTGCCCAGTTTCAAGAAGATTCGCCGCAAATAGGCGTCGACCGTATGGGCGGAAACGCCCATGATCGTCGCAATATCTGCATTGCTTTTGCCGCGTGCCACCCATTCAAGGACCTCGCGTTCACGATTGGACAGCCCGATGGTTTCGGGGATTTTTTGCTCCATCCGTTCGCAATAACGCAGGTGTACCGCTTGGCAGATCCAGCGCAGTTCGTTGAGGGTTGTTTGCTTGAGCGGCTGGTCGGTTATGCCCCAGCCAAATCCGAAAACGCCGTTGCGTCCGCCGGGGCCGAAAACCTGGATGGCATAGCCGTCGCCCAGGCCCGCCTTGAAGAACTTTCTCATCAATTCTTTTTGTTCGGGTCTCAGGTTGGTCAGGTTGCCAATCTCGCTCCATTTGAACGGAACTGTGGTTTTTTGGGCATAAATTGGAATGGGGTCGATCAAGAAAAGCTTGTCACGGATGTAACGAGTCAGCAAATCGGGCGGAAAACCTTCGGTTTCCAGCAACAGCACGCCCTGATCGGGCGCTCCGATTGGCGGCAAGTGATGATAAGAAATCATCCGCATATCCAGCGTTTTGAAATATTCAAAAGCGACAGCACGGATTTCTGCGGTCTTTCGCGTCGCAGCGAGTTTTTCTAGCGTCGTTTCAATCAGTTTGGATCGATCAGACATTATGTTCTCGAAGGCGGCAATTAACGCAGGCCATGTAATTTTTGCCGAATACTGTTTGATTTTGCGCGATTTTCCTGTTCTTGGGAAGCAGCAAATTGACCCTCGCACAACGGCACAACGAAAACTGCGCGGGTTTGGGCAGGACAGGCAGTTTTATCATGAACAATCCGTTTCCGGCGCGCAGCGTTGCATTTCAGGAATATGCCCAGCAGGCAAAGCCCAGAGACCAGGTTTGGCGGTTAATTGTTGGTATCGTCGTGATCGTAGCTGTGTGGACAGCTCCGGCAATTGGGATCGCGATTTATCTGCTATTTTATGCCGGTCCCGGTGCGGGGACAGCTTTGACGCAAATGTTGTCTTCTGGCTCGCCCGAATTGACCTTGGCGTTGTTTGTCATTCCGCTGTCAAACTACCCGGCAATATGGGTGATTTTGCGTCTGCTTCATGGCCGATCCATTGCCTCGCTGTTAGGATCGGACAATCGCCTGCACTGGCGTTCGTTTCGCAAGGCGGCCCTGATAACGGCATCCTTGGCAGGGGCCGGGTTTTTGTTGTCGATCCAAAGCGGCTCGGCGACGGCAAATTTACCTTTTGGACGCTGGATTATCTTGCTGCCCATAACCCTGACCCTTGTCTTCCTGCAAATTGCCTCGGAAGAGCTGATATTTCGGGGCTATTTCATGCAACAATTGGGGGCACGGTTTGTCAGCCGGTGGGTCTGGTGGGTTTTGCCGGCATTCCTGTTTTCGCTGCCGCACTTTGACCCAAACACGTTTCAATCCAACGCGCCGTTTGTAGTCGTGGCGACGTTTCTGATTGGCCTGTTTGCAGGTGACGTGACGGCGCGAACCGGCAATTTGGCTGCGGCGATGGGCCTGCATTTTGCCAACAACTTTTTTGCCGTTTTGGTCATGGGCCTACCAGGGCCAGCGTCGGGCCTGACGCTTTACATCGCGAATGTCGACTTGAACGACATACCGGCCGTGCGCATTGGCTTGATCGTGCAGATCCTCTCGATTGCGGTGGTCTATGCAATCTACCTCGCCATAGTAACCCGAAGGCGGAGCGGGCAATTGCAATCATAAGGCGCGGACTTTAATTAGGTTTGGAATAGACGGAACACAGGGGCGGCGATGAACTGTATCACCAACTACGTTCGGCCAAAGATCAACTCGTTGTTTTCGCGCCGCGATACGCCGGAAAACCTGTGGACCAAATGCGACGAATGCGGAACCATGCTGTTTCACCGCGAACTGAGCGACGCTCTGAACGTCTGCCCCTCGTGTCAGCACCACATGAACATCACGCCGCGCGAACGTTTTGCTGATCTGTTTGACGGCGGGGTTTATCTGGAAATTGCGGTTCCCGAACCGGTGGCCGACCCGCTGCATTTTCGCGATCAAAAGAAATACCCTGACCGTATCCGCGAGGCACGCAAGAAAAACGGCGTGCAGGACGCAATGTTAGTCGCCGAGGGCGAGATTGGGCGCCTGCGCATCGTTGCCGCCGCACAGGACTTCAATTTCATGGGCGGCTCGATGGGTATGGCGGTAGGCAACGCGATTATCGCGGCCTGCCAGCAAGCGGTGGAACGTAAATGCCCGCTGGTGCTATTTTCGGCCGCTGGCGGGGCGCGGATGCAGGAGGGAATTCTGTCGCTGATGCAGATGCCCCGTGCCACAGTGGCGATTGAGATGCTGAAAGAGGCGCGGTTGCCCTATGTCGTTGTGCTGACCCACCCCACAACCGGCGGGGTGACGGCCAGCTATGCAATGCTGGGTGACGTGCAGATTGCCGAACCGAATGCGCTGATCTGCTTCGCCGGACCGCGGGTCATTGAACAAACCATCCGAGAGAAGCTGCCTGAGGGGTTTCAGCGGGCGGAGTATCTGCTGGACCACGGTATGCTGGACAGGGTGGTGCATCGCAAGAATATGCGCGGCGAGTTGATCACCATTTTGCGCATGTTGATGCGGCAAACGCCGCAGGTTCACGGCGATTTGCCAAAGCCGGAAGCGGCTGAGTAGGGTGTCTGGCGGCGGCACTGACGTCATCCTGCAACGGCTGCTGTCGCTGCATCCCAAAATTATCGATTTGGTACTGGACCGGGTACAGCGGCTGCTTGACTCGCTTGGTCACCCCGAACGCGCCCTGCCGCCGGTGGTGCACGTAGCGGGGACCAATGGCAAAGGCTCGACGGTGGCGATGATCCGGGCGGGGGTCGAAGCGGCGGGCAAGGCCGCGCATGTCTATACATCGCCGCATCTGGCGCGGTTTCACGAGCGGATCAGGGTTGCGGGGAAGCTGATATCGGAAGCGGATTTGGCGGTTGTTCTGGAGGAATGCGAGGCTGCCAATCTGGACCTGCCGATCACTTATTTCGAGATAACCACCTGTGCGGCTTTTTTGGCGTTTGCCCGAACACCCGCCGATTACACGCTGCTAGAGGTCGGTTTGGGCGGGCGGCTGGATGCAACCAATGTGGTAGAGCGGCCAGCGCTGACCGTGATTACCCCGGTTTCCATCGACCATCAGCAGTATCTGGGCGAGACTTTGGCCGAAATTGCGGGGGAAAAGGCGGGGATACTTAAGGCGGACGTGACCTGTGTGGTGGGGAAACAAGACGATGTAGCTTTGGCGGTGATCGAAGCAAAGGCGGCGCTTTTGGGTGCGCCCTTGCTGATCTGCAACCGGGACTGGCAGGTTTGGGAAGAACGCGGGCGGATGATCTTCCAAGACGAGCGTGGTTTGCTGGACCTGCCATTGCCCAGGTTGATTGGCGGGCATCAGGTCGAAAATGCGGGCATCGCGCTGGCGGCGCTTCGGTTCTTGGGGTTTGACGATATCGCCTGTGAAACTGCGGTGACTAAGTCCGAATGGCCCGCGCGGTTGCAAAGGTTGCGGCGCGGTCCGTTGGTTGAGGCCGCCGCTGGGGCCGAGGTCTGGCTCGATGGCGGTCACAACGAGGGTGCGGGACTGGCACTGGCCGAGGCGGTAACACGCTTGTCGCCCAGTCCATTGCATCTGGTCTGCGGGATGCTGCGCACCAAGGATGTGCGCGGCTATCTGCGGCCGATGGCGAAGGTCGCGAAGTCACTGCATGCGGTTTCCATACCCGGTGAGGCGGCGACGTTGCCAGCCGAGGAGACATTTCAAGCGGCCAAGGATTGCGGGATGGCCGCCACCGTTTCGGACTCGGTCAAAAAGGCAATCCGAGACATCGTCGGCAATGACCCGCGTGGTCGCATTCTGATCTGCGGGTCGCTGTATTTGGCGGGGTCTATCTTAAGGGAAAACGGTTAAATCCCGCTTTCGATCCAACCTTTGAGGGTCGCTTTCGGCGCTGCGCCGGTCTTGTTGGAAATCGGTTTGCCGCCTTTGAACATGAACAAGGCCGGAATGCCGCGCACGCCCAGCTGCGAGGCGATCAGCGGATTCTCATCGACGTTCAATTTGACAATCTTCACTTTGCCCGCAAGCTCGGTGGAAATCTCTTCCAAAGCCGGTCCGATCATCTTGCAGGGGCCGCACCATTCCGCCCAAAAATCGACGACCACCGGCAAAGTGGATTTGATGACGTCGGCATCAAACGAGTCGTCGGTTACTTTGAAGGTGGCCATGCGGTTACTCCTAAACCCTGGAAACGTGCTGGGACGGTCAACCTAGGAACGCGCGTCGCGAACGTCAAGGTTTGTCGCGCCGGGCAAATGCATCCATCACAATATTTTGCGGCAAGACCATAAGTTGCGCGGTTTTTGTCCACAATATAGCGGTCTCGATGTCTCGCCCTGGCCAAATTTCCGCCAGTGCAGCGCGGTAAGCGCCCATCTGCCGCAAAATGCCTTCGGGCACGTTTGCGACGTCGCTGGCGACAATTGCATTCGACTTGTAATCGATGGCGGTGATCTTGTTTTCGCCAATGATCAGGCGGTCAATTCTGCCGAGAACCGGTTGCCCGGCAAGATTGGCCGCAAGCTGAACTTCAGATTGTGCATTTGGCGCGAAAAATATGTGCTCTAGGTGACGGGCCGCAATGAG
Organism: Paracoccaceae bacterium; assembly: GCA_031369165.1. Taxonomy (GTDB): domain Bacteria; phylum Pseudomonadota; class Alphaproteobacteria; order Rhodobacterales; family Rhodobacteraceae; genus JANMOK01. The sequence continues at coordinate 903 of JANMOK010000308.1, read as the reverse complement.
TGCCAAGACTTCTTGCTCAATTGCGACGGAACGGCCTTCAAAATCAATCGGCGCGTGGCTGGCGATAATTTCACTGGCGGCGACGGCGCGATGCGGGGCTGCAATACTTGGCAAATATTCCAACAACAGGTGGATCAGGCTGCCTGCAACTTTGTTGCGATCATCGTCCAGCGACGGGCTATCGCCGGGTAAAACATGCGAACCACCCAACTGCGAAGGATTGAGAATGCGCGGGCGGCGATCAATTGGCGCAGTTCTTTCGCTTGCCCAAACGGGCAGGCCGATTTCGGGCGCAAGTGGTAGAACCGTTGGCGTACGCGCCATGTCAGCATGCCAGTTGCTTTCCAGTACCAAGCCGTTCGAGCTGCGAATTGCGCCCAATTGTGGCATCGCGGAATCGATTTGCGAATACCAAGTCTCGCTTTCGTTTCTACCTTTCGGACGACTTTCACAGACAATCAGCCAATGTTCGGCGCGCGTCATGGCTACATAAAACAGCCGCTGTTCTTCGGCATCTTGTCTGGCGTGTTCTAGGTTCAATGCCCGTTCGAATGCTTCCGGCGCATCGTCCGAAATAGCCGCGCTGAGGATTGTGCCGTCTTCCAGTTCGCAAAGCCCGCCGCCAAAGCCTTTTCGGACCTTTGGTCCGGTTTGCGGCAGGATGACGATAGGGGATTCAAGCCCTTTCGCGCCATGGATTGTCATGACCCGAATAGACGATGACCTGTGTTCCTGTTGCCGGACAATGGTTGCATCGTCCATGCTTATCCAATGCAAAAACCCTTCCAGTGTTGGTGCTTCGATGCTTTCATAGGCCAGCGCTTGGGACAAAAGCTCGTCGATGCCTTCGGCAGAATCCATCCCCAGGCGACCCAACAGATTTTGCCGTCCGTCAAACTTGGT
>JANMOK010000306.1:0-3208 GCA_031369165.1 Paracoccaceae bacterium | reverse complement strand
CGCCGCAGAGATCCGCAGGCGGCGAGTTGACAGGATGAAGGCCAGCCGCCAATGGCGATGGCACCTCGACGAGATCTTTGTCAAGATTAATGGCGAGGTTCACTACCTCTGGCGGGCGGTCGATCACGAGGGCGAGGTCCTCGAGAGTTATGTCACTAGGACCCGGGATCGCCAGGCGGCGCTAAAATTCCTGAGGAAATCACTGAAACGGCATGGCCGGCCCGAAGCCATCGTCACCGATCAACTGAGGTTCTATGGCGCTGCACTGAAAGACCTCGGTCGCGGCGACGACCGTGAGATGGGTCGCTGGGTCAACAACCGGGCGGAGAACTCACATCTCCCTTTCCGAAGGCGGGAACGGGCGATGCTCAGGTTCCGCCGAATGCGAAGTCTGCAGAAGTTCGCCTCGGTCCATGCCTCAGTCAGCAATCACTTCAACCAGGAACGCACACTCTCGAGCCGAACGATCTACAAGTCCAACCGCGACGCCGCGCTTGCCGAGTGGCGCGGCCTCTTTGCTGCCTGAAACTGCGTACCCCTGCAAATCTGAGACCAGTTCGCATTTGTCTGACAGCTCCCTCTGCTTCTCTGCGCAGCGCAGACCAGTAGGATTAAAGATAGGATTTGCCAAATGAACTCAAATTTAATATATCATTTACAATATGTTATGGTAACTTAGCGGCGGACCCCTCCTCCGCCAATCGGTTTTGGCAAGGATTTGCAGAGCGCGCGCCTAATTCGGGACCCGCCTTGCATTTCCCAGAGAACGCTTCCTATACATCGCGGCTTGTCCTAAGGTTGGGCATTACGACAATCAATCGGCCATTTGAGCTGATAACAGGGAGAGAACGATGAATCGTCTATTGTTAGGAATAAGTGCGACGGCGCTGCTGGCTGCTGGCGGGGCGCTGGCGCAGGGACTCGACAAGGCGGTCGGGGGTTACACGTTTGAGGATGCCGCCATGGCGGCACCGGCGACGGCGGATTTCAACTCGGCCGACGGCAAGCTGACGTTTGCCATTGTTACCCATACCGCCGGCAACGGCTTTTTCGACCCGGTTTACACGGGCGCTCAGGTGGCGGCCAATGCCTTTGGCATCAACCTGATCCGGCTGGGTTCGGAAGCGCCGGTCGATGACATTCCGCGCGAGATCGAGATCCTGAACCAGATCATCCAGGACCCGACCATCGACGGGCTGATCCTGACCACGCCGCAATCGGGTGCCTATGACGATATCGTCAAAACCTTGCTGGACAAGGGCATTCCGGTGGCGACCACCAACTCGTTTGATGGCGCCATCTACAACCGCAACGGCATCAGCCATACCGGGCAAAGTGCGTCGGCGGCGGCGATTGGTGGCGAGGCTTTGGCCAAATGCATCATCGCTTCGGGCAAAACCGCTGGCTCGATCATCTTCCCGTCACAGACCACAGCGGGCAACGTTGAGGTGAACCAGCGGGTGACGTTTGCCTTTAATGCCACAGTGGCGGTGTTGGATGCGGCGGGCGTTTTGGCTAACTTCACCATCGACGCGGGGCCGGAAAATATCGGCATCCCGGTGAATGACAACGACATTGCCGGTTCAATCGTGACCTATTTTGAATCGCGCGGCGATGTGGTCGGCGTGTTTGGCCCCAATGGTGCGGTGACCCCGGCAATCGTCGATGCGGTAACCCAGTTGGGCCGCGAGAACGATGTGTGTTCCTATGGGTATGATCTGGGGCCGAAACAGCAAGAAGGCATCAAAACCGGCGCGCTGACCGGCTCATTGGGCCAACAGCCGTTTATTCAAGGGTTCTGGCCGGTGATGCAGTTGTATTTGCAGATCGACCGCGGTGTGCAGGCGGCAAACGTCGACACACGGGCGCAGCTGGTGACCAAGGAAACCGTTGATATGGTCGGCAAGCGTTTCGAGAACTGAGTTTTTTGCTTTGACGGAATCTGGCGAAAGCGGTGCAAGCTTCTTTCGCCAGTTTTGCGTTTGCCTGCGAGGGAAAATTCGATGACCGCAAGCCAGGAAATTTCCGCCGGCGAAACCGCCCGTCGCCGCCTGCCGCTGACCTTTGTTGGCGGCTGGGAGGCAGGGATATTGGTTTTCATGCTGGCGCTGTATCTGGCGGCGACCTATATCAACCCGAAATTTTTCGGATCGGGCGAGGCGTTTTCATCGGTCATGCGCGACGCGGCACGTTTTGGCGTGATGGCGGTCGGCATGAGTTTTGTCATCATCAACAAGGATTTGGACCTGTCGGTTGGCTCGATCTACGGCCTGTCGGCGACCGTGTTTTCGGTGAGTTATTCGGGCGGGCATTATGACAGCGGGCTGTTTACGGCGCTGCTGCTGGCGCTGGCGGCGGGCACTTTTGTTGGCATCGTCAACGGGGTGCTGGTGACGGTGCTCAAGGTGCCGGCATTTGTAGCGACCCTCACAGTATTGTTCATCGGACGCGGGCTGGTGACGGGCCTGTCAGGCGGCAAGACGATTTCGTTTTTGCAAAAGGCCGACGGTGATCCGTGGTTTTTCGCCATCGGGCAGAACAATGGGCTGGGATTTAACAACCAGATTTTGATTTTCCTGCTGTTTGGTTTGATCGGTGCGGTGGTACTGGCGCGGATGCGCTGGGGCTATGAGACCTTTGCCACCGGCGGCAATGAGCTGGCCTCGGGTTATGCCGGTATTCCGACCGACTGGGTGCGGATGCGCGCTTATATTATCTCGGCCTTTTGCGCGACGATTGCCGGGCTGATGGCGGTGACGCAGGATCGGGGGACGGGTGCTGCGTCTGGACAGGGGTTGGAGCTGGTGGTGATCGCTTCGGTCATTGTTGGCGGGGCGTCGATCCTGGGCGGGCGCGGGCGAATTGTTGGCGCGGGACTGGGGGCTATTCTGATCGTGCTGATCGACAAGGTCCTGCGCGAGGGGTTTCCGATCACCCGGCTGCAAGTGATCAACGGCAAAGAAGTGTCGCTGAACGCGGTGGCGCAACTGCCGCCGGGGGCGGTGCCGGCGTTTCTGGGGCTGATCCTGCTGCTGGTGGTGCTGATGGAGCCCTATGTCATCCGCCAGAAACTGCCGCAAAGGCTGTGGGCGAGGCTGCGCGGGCTGCCAGCGCCGGTGATTGCCGACAGTGGCGGGGTGGCGATTCAGGGGGCGCAGACGCATGGGGCGCGGGCTTCGGCACGGGCGATGTCGGCGAAAGGGCTGAT
>JANMOK010000283.1:0-1727 GCA_031369165.1 Paracoccaceae bacterium | reverse complement strand
CTGGCGAGCAGAACAGACACAATTGCAGTCAGTTTCATTGTTGTTTTCTCCCTAGTTGAATAAGTTAGAACCCAAAGTTGACCACGACCGCCGGGCATTTTGCCTCTCTAGCGCGGTCCTTTGGTGGATACCCTCCCAAGTATCCAAAACGTTTTGAATAAAAAGCCGGGAGTCACTCAAAAGTCAAGTCTTGACTCAAATTTTCACCAGTCAAAACGTTAAGGTTGATATTAACTGCCGCAAATCGTTATGTTCTGGCAGCGTTGCCAAAGGGTTCGTGTTCCCATTTGGCAGCCATGCGCCACGCCGGGAATGGGCACGATTGGAACTGTATCCTTATGGTAAAGCTTAAAGATTTGGCACGCGAATTGAATGTGTCCATTACAACGGTCAGTCGCGCCCTGAACGGATTTTCCGATGTAAACGAAGCGACCCGCGCGCGGGTTTCCGCCGCCGCCGAGAGGCTGGGCTATCGCCCAAATATGAACGCGCGACGGTTGGTAACGGGCCGGGCGCATACGATTGGCTTGGCGAATCCGTCCGAATCGTCGCTGATCCACGAAGCCCATATTGCCGAGTTTCTGAGCGGCATTGGCGAGGCATTGAGCGAAAGCGAATATGATCTTTTGTTGATACCGTTCAAACAGGATGACGAGATTGAACGCTACAAACGGGCTATTGCTTCGAATCGCATCGACGCACTCATTGTTGGCAGCATCTTGTTGCACGACCCACGTATAGATTTCTTGCACAAAGTTGGCATGCCTTTCGTGGTTCATGGCCGGACTGAAACCGAACTGCCCTATGCCTTCATCGACATCGACAACGAATCCGTCGGATATAAATCGGCGGTTGCATTGCTGGAAAAAGGCCACCGTCGGATAGGTTTGTTAAACGGTCCTGCAGAAATGACTTTTGCCCGCGACCGCGAGCTTGGCTATCGTCGGGCGTTGTCAGAGCGTGGCATCCCCTTTGATCCGGCCTTGACCGACAATGCGATGATGGCAGACGCGCATGGATTTGCCGCAACGCAGCGATTCCTGACCCTGAAAAAACCGGCAACTGCCCTGATTGCCGGATCAATGGCCAATGCGATTGGGGCGATACGCGCAATCCGTACGGCTGGCCTGATCATGGGCCGGCACGTTTCGATGATTGCGCACGACGATATTTTTCACTTCCTTAAACCCGAATCGATGGTGCCAGCGCTGACAACCACGACATCATCCATGCGGGCCGCGGGGCATCGAGCGGCGGAAATTGCGATACGTTTGCTGGATGGCGAGCCGGTGGAAAACTTGCAGCAAGTTTGGGAAGTCGAAATGAACGAGCGCGAATCGGTTGGACCCGCACCCGATCAAGGCTGATCGTCAGACTTTGAGCGAGACCTGCTTGGCATCCGATTGCACACTCAGGTCCAACACGCGTTGGATGGATGTTGCGCGACGGAAGCTGGGTTCGTCGGTTTTACCTTTGCGCACGGCGGATACAAAGCGCTGATAGTTGGTGATGACTGGTGCCAAGGCGATGTCTTTCCAAACCGGTTTTAACATATCCTCGCCAACCGACGCCCTGAGCGTGCCCAGATCACCGCTGTTGGTCAGTTCCAACCCACCTTTCGATCCGAAAATGCGCAAGTTCAAGTCGTTGAAATGACCCGAAGCGAACCGGGTGGCGTGGACGACGCCGAGGGCGCCATTGTCAAAGCCAAGGCTCATGGCAAAGCT
>JANMOK010000225.1:0-2486 GCA_031369165.1 Paracoccaceae bacterium | reverse complement strand
GCCCGACGTGCTGGACCCTGCCTTGCTGCGCCCCGGTCGGTTTGACCGTCAGGTGACGGTGCCGAACCCGGATATCAAAGGTCGGACCAAGATTCTGGAAGTGCATTCGCGCAAAGTTCCCTTGGGGCCGAACGTCGATCTGCGGGTCATCGCGCGCGGCACGCCGGGGTTTTCCGGTGCTGATCTGGCCAATCTGGTGAACGAGGCGGCCTTGGTTGCCGCGCGGACTGGCAAACGGTTCGTGACCATGGAGGACTTTGAGTTCGCCAAGGACAAGGTGATGATGGGGGCCGAGCGGCGTTCCATGGTGATGAGCGACGAGGAAAAGACCTGTACCGCCTATCACGAGGCGGGCCATGCTTTGGTGGGGCTGTACGTGCCGCAACACGACCCGGTCTACAAGGCGACGATCATTCCGCGCGGGCGGGCCTTGGGTATGGTGGTATCGTTGCCCGAGCGCGATACCTATTCATCCTCGATCACCAAGTATCGGTCGCGGTTGGCCATGAGCATGGCGGGTAAAGTGGCGGAAGAGATCAAGTTCGGGGCCGAGAATGTAACCTCGGGTGCCGCGTCTGACATTCAGCACGTATCAAAACTGGCGCGGGCGATGGTGACGCAATTTGGCATGTCGGACCAGGTCGGTAACATCGACTATTCCGACGAACGCGAAAGCTATCTGGGCGCTTACAACGCCGGGGCCAACCGGATTTCCGGGCCGACGCAAAAGGCGATTGAGGATGAAGTGCGCCGGTTGATCGACGAGGGTTATCATACCGCCAAGCGCATTTTGACCGAGAAAAACGTCGAGTTTGAACGGTTGGCACAGGGATTGCTGGAATATGAGACCCTGACTGGTGACGAGATCATGCGGGTGGTGGCGGGCGAGCCGCTTAATCGCGGTGGCGACCAGGACGACAAGCCGAGCAGTGGCAACGTGACATCGGTGCCCAAGACCGGCAAATTGCGCCCCGCCAAAGCAAGCCCTGGCAGCGAACCGTTGCCGCAGGGCTAGGCTTCGCCCGCTGAAGGCACCGCGTGAATGGCGAAAATTTCGCGACTGCCAAGGTCGCGCACCCGGTCAACCCGGGTGCCGCTCCAGTGATAGCAGAACTGCCGCCCCTGTTTGGGAATTGGCACAAGGTTGGGGCGAAAGACTGCCGCTGCATTGCCCGCGTTGTAGCGCACACTTTGCCAAACCAAGCCGTTGGAAGTGCCTTTGCGCAATGCGGCTGCGAACGGTTGCGACCGCGTATAGTCGTCGCGGTCCAGCAGCGGGACGAAGTGGGGGTCTGGACCGCGCAAGTCGTGCAATTCCACCGTCAGCGAGCCCACCAGTTCGCGGAAGTCCGAAGTCCAGCCGGGCGATTGCGCCGTTCTCCGCATGAATCGCTCGTGGTGATGGATGGTCTCAAATAAGGCCACCTCGAAACTGTTGCCGCAATAATAGACCCCATAGGAGCCGTCGGAAAACCGGCTGGGGCGATCGGTCGAAATATGGGTAAACGGTGCCATGACCAGCGACGCGCCGGGACCAGAGACGCGCTGGTCGGCTGGCACAAGGTCGAGGCGGCCCACAGACTCAAGGACGCGCGGGTTTGACCGGGCTTCGAGGGCGGCCAGAAGTTCCCAATCGCTTGGGTCGGCGATGTCTTCAAACAGATCAACGGGCGGATGGCGAAAGCGGATGATGCGGGTGGCGGTGGGCCAATTTACTTGGCGTTGCGGGGGTGGCGTCACCAACCGCCACGCTCGGCATCAAGATAGTCGCGCACGCGGGCAAGGTCGGAAATTTCGCCCGCCAACATGACGTCGCGGCCGGAAGAGCCGCCAAAGGCCGCGTTGGGCGCGGCGATCCACGCATAGGCACGGTTGGCCTCGCGGAAAATAATGCGCAGCGATTCGTGGATACCCAACAGTATGGAGAGGCGGGTTTGCAAATCGCGCTGGATACGCCCGAAATCACCGGTTTTCCAGCGGGCGAAGCTGCGCAAGGAAATGCCGCCGAGTAGAATGCAAGACTGCGGGTCGGTCAGGTTCCATTTCGCCAGCAAGTTGACCACCGCCCGCGCTGCTGCCTGCGCTTCGGCGTTGAGGGTTTCGTGGTCGTGCTGGAAGGCCTGCGTCGCCCCCTGCAATTCATAATGCGGACGGGAACGTGTTTGTGTCATATGGCGTAATTATCATGTATCACGCCAATTGGCAAGACTCAAATCGTGCGAATTTTGCCCCGCAGGTTCGGGGAGGCCGCACTTGATGTTTCACATCGGAAACCGGGTTTCCGGCAAATGCGCGGCGCAGTCGATAATTCCGGGCGAAGGGTCGGAATTACCCTAGTGCGTTGCCTTCAATTGCTGCTTATGGCGCGAAACCCTTGACCCGAAGGAATGCGTTACATGGCCGTCAAATCCGACATCGAAATTGCCCGCGAAGCCAAGAAGAAGCCGATTCTCGAGATTGGTGCCAAATTGGGCATTCCTGCGGCA
>JANMOK010000195.1:0-6068 GCA_031369165.1 Paracoccaceae bacterium | reverse complement strand
TTTGCCTCCAAGGGGTTGCTGCAGGCGGGGGTGGCGCTGCTGGCGCTGCGGATGTCGGTCGCCGATCTGGCGGCGATGGGCTGGCGGCCGGTGGTGGCGGTTGTCTTTTTGGTAGCTGCCACCATTGCGTTCGGGATTCTGGTGGCGCCGTTGCTGGGGCGGCGCTGGCGGTTTGGGCTGCTGACCGGCGGGGCGGTGGCGATCTGCGGGGCATCCGCCGCCTTGGCGATTGCTTCGGTGTTGCCCAAACGCGACGAGCTGGAGCGCGATACGGTGTTTACCGTGGTGGCGGTGACGGCTTTGTCGACGCTGGCGATGATCCTGTATCCGATCCTGTTCGCCTGGCTGGGCATGGGTGAGGCGAAGATCGGGTTTTTGATCGGGGCGACGATCCATGATGTGGCGCAGGTTGCAGGGGCTGGGTATTCCGTCAGCGAGAGTGCGGGGGACGTGGCGATACTGGCCAAGCTGGAGCGGGTGGCGTTGCTGCCGGTGGTGCTGATTTTGGTGATTGTTTTTTGTCGCGGCGAGGGATCGGGGCAGGTGCGGCTGCCGTGGTTCATCGTCGCCTTTGCCGTGCTGCTGGCGGTGAATTCTTTCGGGGTCGTTCCGGTGCTGGTGCAGGATGTGGCCGCACAGGTGTCGCGCTGGCTGCTGGTGACGGCGATTGCGGCTTTGGGGCTGCGGACATCGCTTCAGGCGTTGTTCGAGCTGGGACCAAGACATGTCGGGGTGATTGCGGCGGAGACGGGGTTTTTGCTGGTGATGGCGGTTGGGGTGGCGGAGGTTTGGTTGGGATGAGGGGTTCGGCGACTATTGTCATTGCGCGGAGCAAAGCGACAATGCAATCCAGAGGGCGGGTGATGGATTGCGTCAGCCAAAGTGGGCTTCGCAATGACGATTTCTCGGAATCAGCGTGTTAACGCCCACTCCACCCCGGCGATAACCAAACAAATCGCCGCCACGCTCAGCACCAGCCAGACCCGGCGCTCGGACGGCGGGTTTTGGGCGAGGCGTTTCATGCGCAGCAGGTGGCGGAAGGTCATGGTTGGGTAAACCTTACCGCCCCGATATAGGGCAGGTTGCGGTTGCGTTGGGCATAGTCGATGCCGTAGCCGACGACGAAGGTGTCGGGGATTTCAAAGCCGGTCCAGTCGGCTTTCACCGGCTGTTCGCGGCGCGAGGGTTTGTCGAGCAGGGCGCAGGTTTTCAGGCGTTTGGGGTGACGGGTGCGCAGGATGTCGAGCACGTGGCGCAGGGTGTGGCCGGTGTCGATGATGTCTTCGACCACCAGCACGTCGCGGCCCTCGATCTCGCCGCGTAGGTCTTTGAGGATGCGGACTTCGCGTGAGGATTCGGTGGAATTGCCGTAGCTGGAGACCTCGAGGAAATCGACTTCGACCGGCAGGTCGAGTTCGCGCACCAGATCGGCGATGAACACGAAGGAACCGCGCAACAGGCCGACGACGATCAGCTTGTCGGTGCCTTTGAAAGCAGCGGCGATTTCCTTGGCCAAGGCTTCGACCCTTGCGGTTATGGTCTTGGCCGAGATCAGTTCGTCGATGACATAGGTGGCGTGCGGCATGATGGCCCTGTGGTTTACGAGGTCAGTTCGTAGGCCCTTTCGCCATGGGCTGACAAGTCCAGCCCGTTGGTTTCAACTTCGGCGCTGACGCGGAAACCGGTGATTGCGGCGGTGGCTTTGATCAGGATGGCGGTGATCACAACGGTGTACAGGCCGACGATCAGCAGCGAGCCGAGTTGGGCTGTCCAGTTGCCGAAACCAAAAACCGCGATCATGAGGGTGCCGAAAATGCCGCCGATGCCGTGGACGGCGAAGACATCGAGGGTGTCGTCGATTTTTGCGCGGCCTTTGATGAATGCACAGGCCTCTTGGCAGAGCACGCCCGCTATGGCCCCGATGATGAGGGCGGCGGTTGGTCCGACGTAGCCGGAGGCGGGGGTGATGGAAGCAAGACCGGCGATTGTGCCGGTAACGAGGCCGACCATCGAGGAGCGGCCGTGTTTGACCCGCTCCCATGCGGCCCAGCTGAGCGAGGCGGCGGCGGCGGAGATGTGGGTGACGACCAATGCCATTGCGGCACCGCCATTGGCGGCAAGTTCGGATCCGGCATTGAAGCCGAACCAGCCGACCCAAAGCATGGCGGCACCGATCATCACCATGCCGGGATTATGCGGAGGCACTATTTTGGCCTGACGTGCGCCAAGGAAGAAGGCAACGACCAGCGCGGCGAGACCTGCGGTTTCGTGGACGACGATGCCACCGGCAAAATCGCGCACTCCGGTATCTCCAAAGATACCACCGTCAGCCAACATGCCGCCACCCCAGACCCAATGGGCCACGGGGGCGTAGCAGAGCAGCATCCACAGGCTGGAAAAGGTAAGAACGAAGGCGAACTTGGTGCGCTCGACGTAAGCGCCAATGATCAGCGCCGGGGTGATGATGGCGAAGGTCATTTGATAGGCGAAAAACAGCAGTTCGGTAGGGTGCCGGTGATGGAGTCTTCGGTGACGCCGGTAAGCATGGCTTTGGACAAGCCGCCCCAAAGGCCGCTGTCGGCGGGGCCGAAGGCGATGGAATAACCCGCGACCAGCCAGAGGATCGACATCAGGCAGGCGATTGAAAAGGTGTGCATGAGGACGGAAAGCACGTTTCGCGCTCGGACAAGGCCACCGTAGAACAGGGCGAGGCCCGGCAGCGACATGAAGAGCACAAGCGTGGTTGCCACCAGTATCCAGGCGGTATCGGCAGCGTTCATGTTCATCCCCGTTGGTTTTTTGTTGGTGAGGCGGTAGCGATGCTGCGAAGGGGAGTCAAAAGCGGTGAAGCAATGGCGGGTCGGCGGCCGTAAAACTGATTAAATTTTGAGCAATATGGTGACAAATTGGCCATTTGTTAATCGAAAGGCGCGAATATCGCGCCAAGCCAGCGCGACTTTAACTTGCCGTCCGGAATTACTGGATATATAACCGGATATAGAGGTACAACATGGCGAGCGTTGCGCAAAAAAAGGCTGTTTCAGAATTCCGTGACCGCCTGAATCGAAGTGGATTGGTACGGACTGAATTGATTGTGACTTTGGCAGACAAGGCGGTTTTGCGCGATGTCGCCCGCATTTTAGTCGGCGGCGGCGTCGCGGCGGATCGGTTGCGGTTAGCTTTGGAGCCGGTGATTGCAAAACCGAAACGGGTAAAAGGCGGTATGTATGCGATGCTGCGCGATTCACCCTTGGTGGGCAGCGGGCTTGTTATTGAGCGTGAACGTGAAGTCGGGCGTGAGATTGAGTTTTGACGCGCTATTTGCTCGATTCAAATATCATCAGCGACGCCACCAAACCAGTTCCATCACCCTTGTTGGCTGACTGGATGGCCGCGCAATTTGATGACGAACTTTTCATTTCCTCATGGACCGTCGCCGAAATTTGCCGCGGACTACTTGGTTTGCCGGAAAGCCGGAAAAGGCAGAATTTGACCGACTGGTTTTCTGGGCCGAAGGGTGTGTTGGCGGCTTTTTCAGGAAGAATCTTCGACTTTGATGTAGCCGCTGCACAAGTTTGGGCAAGGTTAATGGTTGAAGGCAAGCAGGCAGGACGGCCGCGCAGCGTTTCGGATATGGTGATAGCGGCGATTGCGGAGGCAAATGGTTGCGTGGTTGTGACGGACAACGAGCGTGATTTTGTCGGGATCGAGATTTGCAATCCGATGCGGGCACAGTAGCCTGTGGCATTGCCGCGCGGGAATATTCGGTGGGTTGTTGGCGTTGGTTTGGCAGACTAGCTTGAATGCCTGACAAAGCCCGAAAGTGCGATGCCCACACATTCCGAGAAAAAGATTCTGCCCCACTCGGCGCGTCAAATGTATGATTTGATCGCGGACATTGCCGCCTATCCGCAGTTCTTGCCATGGTGTGCGGCGGCACGGATTCGTGGCGTTTCGGATTTGGCGGATGGTTCGGGGCAGGTGATTGACGCGGAACTGGTGATTTCGTTCAAATTGTTTCGGGAAAAGTTTGGCAGCCGGGTGACGTTGCATCCGCTTGAGGGCAAGATTGATGTCGAGTATCTGGACGGGCCGTTTCGGTATTTGAACAATCATTGGGTGTTTCGCGAAGTCACGGCCGCGTCGTGCGAGGTCGATTTCTTTGTCGATTTTGAGTTCCGCTCGGCGATTTTGCAGGCCTTGATCGGCGTGGTGTTTCACGAGGCGATGCAGCGGATCGTGCGGGCGTTTGAGGCGCGGGCGAAGGTATTGTATGGCTAGGCGCCGATGGCGGTTCCCTTTGGCGGTCGGGCTGGTTAAGCATTCGGGGATTAAGCGGAGATTTTCATGCAATTCACCATCATCGCCCGTGACAACGCGAACGCCCTTGATAGGCGGATGGCCAATCGACCCGCACATTTGGCGGGGATCACGGCGTTGAAGGCCTCGGGCCAATTGGTCGATGCAGGTGCGATGTTAGGGGAAGATGGCGGGATGATTGGATCGATTGTGACCTATGAAGTCGCGGATCGGGCTGCGTTGGACGCGCTGTTGCGTGTCGAGATATTTGTGACTGCCGGGGTCTGGGGGGACATCGAAATTATCCCGATCCGCCGCGCGGCGATTTAGGGGAACATGATGCTGCACAAGAACTTGATTGCAGGCGAATGGGTTAGTGGCGAAGCGGCGGCAAACATCAACCCGTCTGATACCAATGACGTCGTGGGTGAATATGCGCGAGCCTCGGTTGCCGATACGTTGAGCGCCATTGCGGCCGCAAAGGCAGCATTTCCGAAATGGTCGCGTTCCGGGTTGCTGGAGCGGCATGCGGTTTTGAAGAAGACTGCGGACGAGATTCTGGCGCGGAAAGACGAGATCGGGCGGTTGCTTGCGCGGGAAGAGGGCAAGACCTTGCCCGAGGGGATTGGCGAGACCATTCGGGCGGCGCAAATTTTTGATTTCTTTGCCGGGGAATGCTTGCGGCTGACGGGCGAAATTGTGCCTTCGGTACGGCCCAACATCGGGGTCGAGATCACGCGGGAAGCTGTGGGCGTGGTCGGGATCATCACGCCGTGGAATTTTCCCATTGCCATACCGGCGTGGAAGATTGCCCCGGCCCTGGCCTATGGCAATTGCGTGGTGTTCAAACCGGCGGATCTGGTGCCGGGATGTTCCTGGGCGATTTGCGACATTTTGCACCGCGCGGGGTTGCCTGCAGGGGTGTTGAATTTGGTGATGGGCAAGGGGTCGGTTGTCGGGCAGGCGATGCTGGATTCGCCGGATTTGGCGGCGATTACCTTTACCGGGTCGCAGGCGACTGGGGCGCGTGTTTCCGCCAGTTCCTTGCCGTTTAATCGCAAGTTTCAGTTGGAGATGGGTGGGAAAAATCCGCTGGTGGTGCTTGATGATGCGGATTTGAAAACCAGTGTCGAGGCGGCGGTGCAGGGGGCGTTTTTCTCGACCGGGCAAAGATGCACGGCGTCGTCGCGGCTGATTGTTCAGGCGGGGATTCATGATGCGTTTGTGGCGGCGTGCAAGGAACGTTTGAGCGGTTTGGTGGTCGATAATGCCGTGAAAGCGGGCACCCATATCGGGCCGGTGGTTGATGCGGGGCAGCTGCAGCTGGATGTGGATTATGTGGCGGTTGGCAAGCAGGAAGGCGCGGTTTTGGCGTTTGGTGGCGAGCGGGTGACGCGCGAGACGCCGGGGTTTTACATGACGCCTGCCCTGTTCACCGAGGCGACCAATGCCATGCGTATCAGCCGGGAAGAGATTTTCGGGCCGGTGGCATCGGTGATACGGGTCAAGGATTATGACGAGGCTTTGGCGGTGGCGAATGACACGCCCTTTGGCCTGTCGTCGGGGATTTGCACGCAGAGTTTGAAGCACGCGACGCATTTCAAACGCAACGCCGAAGCCGGGATGGTGATGGTCAACTTGCCGACGGCAGGGGTGGATTTCCACGTGCCCTTTGGCGGACGCAAAGGCTCGAGCTACGGCAGCCGCGAGCAGGGCAAATATGCGGCGGAGTTTTTTACGGTGGTGAAAACCGCTTATACTGGGATGTA
>JANMOK010000125.1:0-3806 GCA_031369165.1 Paracoccaceae bacterium | reverse complement strand
CCCGCATACCGCCATCCGCGAAGATGCCTCGATCAACCTCGCCGCCATCGACGAGATGAACCAGCGCTTCCCCGATCTGGACATCATCTTCATCGAATCCGGCGGCGACAATCTTGCCGCCACCTTTTCCCCCGATCTGGCCGACCTGACGATCTATGTCATCTCGGTCTGCCAGGGCGAAAAAATCCCGCGCAAAGGCGGCCCCGCCATTACCAAATCGGACCTCTTGGTCATCAATAAAACCGACCTTGCGCCTTATGTCTTGGCGAATTTGGCAGTGATGGCGGCTGATTCACAAACGGCCCGTGGGGCACGGCCCTATGTTTTCACCGATCTTTTGCGACAAAAAGGCTTGGCCGACATCATAGCTTTCGTCGAAAAACACGGTGGGCTTGTGTCCGGGTCACCTGTCGTCAAATAGCGGCATCGGAAGCGATAAAACGACCCGCCGTCACCCCCTGCAAGCTGCCTGCCAAATCCGGCCTGCCGGTCATCAAAAAAACCGACTTCGCCCCATATGTCATGGCCAATTTGCTGGTCATGGAAACAGACACCAAAACGGCACGCGGCGACCGGCCTGGTGGATTCAACAAACTTTTCCGGCAAAAAGGCTTGGCCGACATTACAGTTGTCTTGGAAAAACACGGCGCGCTGGAACCCAAGCTGCCTGTCGTCAAATAGCGGCATCGGAAGCGATAAAACGACCCGCCGTCACCCGCTGCAAGCAGCCTGCCAAATCCGGCCTGCCGGTCATCAGCAGAGCCGACCTCGCACCCTGTGCATCGCCAATCTTGATGCGATGGTGCCGCTCTTCAACCGGAATGGTGGTCGCCAGATTGCACCGAGATGTTGCTCGACATTGTTCATCGCCTGTCGCTTTGGGTTGCCAGCGCGATCATTCAATTGAGCAGGCTCGATGCCCCGCATCTGCAAAATTCTTGCGCGCTGAAATCGATAATTTGTCGCGCGTTGATGGTTCCTTTCCGCCGTTGATTCGCCACTTCGGACTGGCCGCTTTTCGCCAGCTCCATCGGAACGATTCGTCTCTTGCTGCTCTAGCTTCGCACCGATTTGTTAAAGAGGGATCTATGCACAAACTTTTCAAGGTTTGCTCGCGCATTTTCAAACTGCCGCGGCATCCGCCTGGTTCTGCGACACGCCCACTTAATAGTGGCAACTTTGCGTGCAACTATCTGCAACCAATACATAAACAGCCGCATAGTAATGATTTTCGGCCCAAACATGGACTCCATCGTCTGCACGCCCGGTGTACGCCTGGTGCACGCTTGGTGCACACTTTTGTGGCCCATTCACTGCGGGTGAATACTTCGCCAATGGCGGGCAATATCCAGCCTTGTGGCCACCCAGGCCCCGCCCTTTTGCTCGATATAGTCCAAGAAACGGCCCAACGCTGCGGCGCGGCCCGGTCGGCCCACCAAACGGGAGTGCAAACCGACCGACATCATCCGCCCGCCCTCTGCGTGCAATACATCATAAGAATCAACAAGATAGTGATAAAACTGCTCGCCGGAACTGAACCCCTGCGGGGTGGCAAACCGCATGTCATTGGCGTCCAGCGTGTAGGGGACAATCAAAAATGGCCCGTTTGGTCCCTTGATGTAATACGGCAGGTCATCCGCATAAGAATCCGCCGAATATTCAAACCCCTGCTCCATCGTCAGGTCAATAGTGTTGGACGAACTTCGCCCCTGATACATGCCCAGCGGCGCTTCTCCGGTAATTTCCGTATGCAAATCTATCGCTTTTACAATGTGCTCTCGCTCGTCGTCTTTGTTAAAATCCTTGTAGTCGATCCATTTTAGGCCATGGGTCGCAATTTCCCATTTTGCATTCTTCATAGCTTCTACAATTGCAGTATTTTTCTCTAAAGCCGTCGCTACCGCAAATACTGTGACCGGCAATTTCCGCTGCGTGAACAACCGATGCAGTCGCCAAAATCCGGCGCGGCTACCATATTCATAGATTGACTCCATATTCATGTGCCTTTGCCCAATCCAAGGCGCAGCACCGACAATTTCACTTAAAAAAGCCTCAGAAGCAGCGTCCCCATGCAAAATATTGTTCTCGCCACCTTCTTCATAGTTGACAACAAAATTCACCGCCACCCTCGCCCCGCCCGGCCAGTGCGGATCGGGCGGATTGGCGCCATAACCCAGCATATCGCGCGGATAATCAGCCATTCGCAGCCTCCTTCATCGCCAGCGGCAAAGCCGCCTCAAACACATCCAAGTCCCTTGCCGTCCCTGCCGAAACCCTGATGCACCGGTCCTGCGGCGCAACAGAGGGCATCCGCACGAACACATCGCGCGAAATAAGCCCGTTCAGAACCCGGCGCGCAAACACCCCATCCCGCCCGCAATCCAGCGTCACGAAATTGGTCGCCGAGGGCAGCGGCACCAACCCGTTCGCCAGCCCGATCGACCCGATCCGCGCCTTCGCCGCCGCAACCGACGCCAGCACATGCCCCAGCCACGCCCCATCCGCCAAAGCCGCCAAGGCCCCGGCTACAGCCGCCCGGTTCATGGCAAAATGATTGCGCAGCTTGTCGAACGCCGCGATCAAATCGCCCTGCCCGATCGCATAGGCCACCCGCGCCCCGGCCATGCCGTAAGCCTTGGAAAACGTCCGCATCCGGATCACACGCGGCTCGGTAACATCAATCGCCCAAGCCTCCGGAGCGAATTCGCCATAGGCCTCGTCCAGACACAGAACGCACCTTTCGGGCAACGCCTCAACGAAAGCCCGCACCCGCGCCGCCGAATGAAACGTCCCCATCGGATTGTCCGGATTGGCCAGATAGACCAGCGGTGCATCCACCACCTTCACCCGCGCCAACAACCCGTCCAAATCCTCGAAATCATCTCGATACGGCACCATCTCCAGCCGCCCGCCATACCCGGTCACATGAAAATTGAACGTCGGATAAGCCCCCAGCGACGTCACCACCGGCACCCCCGGCGCAACCAGCAGCCGCACCAAATACCCCAACAGCGCATCAATTCCCTCACCAACCACGATGTTCGCAACCCCAACCCCATGAAACGCCGCCAAAGCCGCCTTCAACTCAAAATTCTCTGGGTCCGCGTATTTCCAAACCTCCGCCGCCGCCATCGCCGCCCGCGCTTTTGGCGACGGCCCGAACACCGATTCATTCGCCCCGATCCGCGCCTTGAACAACCGCCCGCGCGCCCGTTCCTGCGCCTCTGGCCCCACAAAAGGAACCGAGGCAGCCAGCCCAGCAGCCAAAGGCGTGAATCGAACCATAGGCCACCCTAGCCAAGCCATCCCCACAATAAAAGTGGCCTGCCGCTTTCACGACAGGCCACCTTTCGTCTGGACGGTCATCGGCGTCCCCGCCTGTACCGTGGCGTCATAGTGCACGTAAATGGTTTTCAGATGGTTAAAATATCCTCGCCGAAGGCATTGAATCTCTTACTCCAACCCCTTCAACCGCTCCATCGCCGCCCGCAATTTGCCCGCCTCTCCATCCCCTTCAGCGATCCGATCAACGATCTGGCTCACCACTTCTTCCGGTGCCCGCGACATGAAATTGACGTTGGCAACCTTGGCCTTCAACCCGTTCAACTCGCCCTCCAGCTTGGCCAACGTCTTAACCAGCCGCGCCAATTCGCCCGACACATCAATCACATCGGCCAAGGGCAGGCAGAACGCCCCGCCTTCAACCGGCAAAGTCACAGCACCTTTTGGGACCACCGCCGCCGTCTCAAACCGCTCGACTCGCGCCAAACGCGCGATCAAGACCCGGTTCCGTTCCAATCGCGCCA
>JANMOK010000079.1:0-2535 GCA_031369165.1 Paracoccaceae bacterium | reverse complement strand
ACGGCTGGCTGGCGCGGCGGGCCTATAAATACCTGTATCGCCGCCACCAAATCGCCATCCACGGCAGGTTTCGCGGCAGTCTGTTAATTCTCAGCGAGGTGCTGCGCGACCGGGTTTATCCCCGTCTGAAACTGCACTGATCTCGCGCAAGGAATGACAAGTTGCACGATGTTTCAGCCACTGGGCCGCAAGCTGCTTTTGTCGCCAACGCGATGATTGCCCGGCTTGGTGACCCGACCTTGCCGCGCGCGGCGGGCTATAGGGCCAAGCAATCAGCAAAGCCCCTTCAGGGCTTTGGATGTTCCTCCCAATCGGGTTTCAGGATACGGCTGGCATCGCCTAAGGGGTAATCAAATTGCCTTGACCGCAGCGCCCAGAAAAACGCCGCGAGGCCAACTCCGGCAAGGATCAATGAGACGGGAATGAGATAGGTAAGAATATCCATGACTTACCTCAGTCGCAGCGCGTTAGCGGAAACCGTGATCGACGACAGCAACATCGCCAGAGCTGCCGCCAGCGGGGTGGCAAAGCCCGCCAGATCAACCGGCTCCGGAATCCCCAAAGTCAGTGTGCCAGTCTTGTCGAAAACGACAGTGTCCACCTCGGCCAATCGCTCGAGCGCGGTGCCGAGTTTTATCAGCAGCCCCCTGCGAAACAATTTACCACTTACCGAAATGACCACCGCAGGCACCGCCAACCCCAAGGTGCAGGTGCAGGTGACGATCAGCACCGCTGCCGAGATATTGATCGCAAAGCGCAGGTCGCCGCCGGTTTGCCACATCCAGAACCCGATCGTGCTGAACGACACGATATGCACCAGAGGCGAATAGATCGGCGCGGCGCGTTCGGCGAGGCTGGTATAGCGGGTCTTGGCGCTTTCCGCGACGGCGACCAGATCGGCCAAGCGGTGCAGCGACGACTCCCGCCCCGCCGCGATCACCTGCAGGATCAACGGGCCGGTCAGGTTCACCTCGCCCGCGCTCACCTTGCTGCCCGGCCCGGCATAGGTCGGCAGACTTTCGCCGGTTAGTAGCGAACGGTCCAGCTCGCTGGAGCCTTCCAGCACCACGCCGTCCACCGGAATCCTGCCGCCGGGGTGCACGCGCACCCTGTCGCCGCCCATTACCGTTTCAGACAGCAAAATCCCACAAGCGAGGATCAGGACCAGGCTTATCGGCACATCCATGCCCAACCGCCGCGCCCTGAGCGCCGCCCATGCGCTGCGGAAAAACGGCTGCCCGGCGTAGGCCACGGTCGGCAGCGCAATAATGGCGGAAATCCAGTGGAGCATGCTGCGCGTGGCCTCTGGCGCGCCCGACCAGACCGCTACGGAAAACAACATGATATTCATCATGGCAAACCCCGCAACACCCAGCCGCAATAGCAGATGCTGCCCTTGACGGTCAGTTTCGGTGGCGGACAGCAGGCCCGGATCAAGCTCATGCGCTTCGTAACCCAGCCGAGCCAGAGCGGCCACCAGCCGGTCGGCGGTGACATCGGATGCAGCCTCGACACTGAACCGGCGCAACGTGTGGTTTACTCGCGCCGAGATGACACCCGGGACTGTGGCATGCCCGCCCTCGACCGTGGTCATACAGGCCGCACAATGCGCTGTGGGCAATGACAGGATCAGCCGAGCGGGCCGTGACGCGACCAAGCCCGCCAGGAACTCGGGCGCGGGTGCCGCCGCACAACCCGAACAGGCCATCGGTGATGCATAGGTCCGGGCATGGGTCACCGCGTCACCCCTGCAACATCAGGTCGATCCGCTGGCGAAACGCCGTGCCGTCCGGGGCAAAAGCCTCGATCTGCATCATCCACTTACCGGGCCTCAATACGAGCGGGGCGATGAATTCACCGCCGGTCTGCCAGAACACCGGTCGGGTATCTTCCTGCGCTTCGGTGGCGCGCCCAACCAGCACATGCAGGTCTTGTACCGGGGTCGGCGATCCCGCCGCATCGCGAAACGTCAGGCGCAGTTGACCCGCGTCATAGGTTGTGGCCAGCGTCCAGCCCATAGCCTTCTGTGCTGCTCGGTCGGCATCGAAACTTTGGCTGGCGACACAGGAATTGCGCACTTCCAGCCCGGGAAAGGTGGAAATGGCAAAGTAGGCTAGCGTCAGATTGACCCCGATGACCACGGCAAATGCGCTTACTGTGATCGTCAAGACCCGGCGTCCGGTCAACTCTACCATATCACAAATCCTGTCCGTTAAAGATCGCGTCGCTGTGCATGCGGTCGGTATTGACCAGATCCTCGACCCACAGCCGCAGGTCGGTGCGGTCCTCGCCCCGCGGCATCAGACCCCGCCGGGGCCACCACATAGATGCGCTGCGTCGTGGTGGCATTGCCGGGCACGGTGACTGTCTGCGCCTCTTGCCCCTCAAGCATCAGGTCAAGCGGTTGGTCGGCGGTCAGCGATAACCGAAACTCCCTTGCCACGCCATCTTTGTTCAGCAGCCGCAGGTCATAAGTGTTGCGGATCGCCCCATCCGACAGGGTGACATAGATCGGGTTGCGCACTGGAGTGACGT
>JANMOK010000067.1:0-5630 GCA_031369165.1 Paracoccaceae bacterium | reverse complement strand
GATTTCCAGCAGGAATGGATCAAGGTTCCCTTGCAAACAGATAGAATTTGGGACGTTAGCCACCGCCCAATCGGGACTGACGGTTTGTTCCAAAGCCAGGCCAGACAGAGGAATTCTTTTCGCGAAAAATTCGTAATTTGCTCCACTGCCGCGCGGAAATCCGATAATCGGCAGACGGGGGTGTAGTGCCCTTAACCGATTCACGATTTTCAATGTCGGCATGATGCAACACGAGTCAAATTCGGTAGCCGGAATTGAACCGGCCCACGAATCGAAAAGTTTCACGACTTCGACACCGGCGGCAACCTGTGCAAGCAGATATTCAGCGGTCGCATCGCTGATCAGATCGAGGAGAGCCAAAAATGTCTCCCGATCACTTTGAAGCATGGCGCGCGCGGAAGCTTGGTTCGGTGAGCCGCGCCCTTCGATCATGTACGACGCGACCGTCCAAGGCGAACCTGCAAAGCCGATCAATGCCGTTTCCTCTGGCAGTTGCGACTTCAGAATTCGAATAGTTTCATAAATTGGCGATAACGTATGATGAACCTGGCTTGCGGGTTTCATCTTTCCAAGGTCCATCCGACTTTCAATTTTTGAAAGTATCGGGCCTTCATTGGTTGAAAATTCGAGGGATGAACCCAGCGCTAGCGGTACGAGCAATATATCGGCGAAAAGAATGGCGGCATCAAAGCCAAAACGCCGAATTGGCTGCATTGTTACCTCCGCCGCAAGCTCTGGCGTAAAGCATAGATTTAGGAACGAACCTGCTTTTTCTCGAACGGCTCTGTATTCGGGTAAATACCTGCCCGCCTGTCGCATTAGCCAAACGGGAGGATGCGGCAAAACTTCGCCTTGAAGTGCCCTCAATATTGGTTTTTCAGTCAATTGCACCTCGCGACAGTGCATCAGACTAGTTTGCCGCGGCAGAGAACAAAAGGGTGTTGCTTGCGACCTATTCGCGCGATTAGAACAATTCAAACCATGCCCATAGAACATTTTCGTAATTTTTCTCGATTGCGTATCGGGACCCGAGGCTCACCCCTTGCTATTGCGCAGGCCGAAGAAACACGACGTCGATTGATGCAAGTACATGAACTGCCGGACGTTGCGGTTGAAATTGTACCGATTTCAACCGCTGGGGACCGAATTCAGAACAAGTCACTAAATGCATACGGTGGAAAGGGTTTGTTCACAAAGGAACTTGAAGAAGCATTGTTGGCAGGAACCATCGATATCGCGGTACATTCGATGAAGGATGTGCCTACGGTCCGGCATTTGGGGCTTGAAATTTCGTGTGTGTTGCCACGCGAAGATGCCCGGGACGGGCTGATTTCACTCAATTATCGGTCAATATCTGAGATACCCAAAGGAGCGATTTTTGGTACCTCAAGTATAAGGCGCAGGGCGCAGTTATTGTTCCGGCGGCCTGATCTTGAGATCGTTCAATATCGCGGCAATGTTCAGACTCGATTGAGCAAACTTGAATCAGGATCGGTAAGCGCGACAATGCTTGCGCTGGCGGGAATCAACCGCCTTGGAATCAGCAAAGCTTGGGTATCAGAGATATCGACCAATTACATGCTGCCTGCAATTGCCCAAGGCACTATTGGAATAGAAAATCGTATTGAAGACCGGGCTGTTGCCGAATTGCTTTCAGCGATAAACGATTCCGCCACGACAGTAAGAACTGAAACCGAACGTGAATTTTTGAAGACATTAGATGGATCCTGCACATCACCAATGGCTGGGTACGCAGAAATTGTTGGTCTCGAACTTCATTTTTCCGGAGAATTAATTAGTCCGGACGGTGACGAATGCTGGTCGTACAAACTGCAAGGCTCAATCGAGGATGCAAAACGCCTAGGTCACGAAGCAGCGGAGTATCTAACTAGAACGGCAGGCTGGAAGTACTTTAGAAAATTATAGTTAATCGCTTCAAGCTTCTTAAATTTATCCATCATCCAGTTTTAATATCTGATCGCGGGAAATAGCAATTGCTAGCTCAGCGTGACCAATCAGGAACATGCTATTACAATTTGATTTGATTTGAGTTGTAGCCCGTAGGCTCAGGATTCACGCCGGACTGAATTTATGATGATGCTAGTCCATTGCAAATTAGGACTTTTGGTTAAGCAGTCAAAGCTCGTCCAACTGCGACTTTTTTGGCAATGACCGAGCGAAAATGACTGGTCTCGGCCGAGAAACAGTTACGTCAGCGTGTCGAAACATAAGATTGTCCAAATAACACGTCTCATTGCTAAGGTTTCGATAATTTCTTCGTGCAAAATTTCGATTTGGGGACGGTCAGGGTGTGTTTTGTGGGTGCCGAAGGTGTGACTATTATTAAGCGTAAGAAAGTTATCGCCGGTGTGGGTCACCATGTCGGTGCTTGGAATGTTGCATACGCGGATTTTGTGACCGCCATGATGGCGTTCTTTCTGTTGATGTGGCTTTTGAACGCAACAACCGAAAAACAGCGCAAAGGCATAGCAGACTATTTCAGCCCGACCATACCCGTCAGCAAAGTGTCAAGCGGTGGCAACGGTGCATTTTCCGGCGAAAGTGTGTTTACAGAGGAAACGCAGGCACATGATGGTACAGGTGCCACCAAAAAAGACCCAAGTATTGCCAACCAGACAATTACTGGCGACGTGGTGTCCGGGCGGGCAGAAAACACAGAACAAGACCCACAAGGCAATGAGTTCGCGTCGATCGAATCCGCACTAAGTGGCACAAGCGGTGAGAGTGATTTGGAAAACGAATTATTACAGCATATAGTAACCAGAGTAACTGACGAAGGTCTTATAGTTGAAATATTTGATCTGGATAATTCTCCGTTGTTCTATGCTGGAACCGCAGATCCAAGCGAAAAGTTGATTGCACTGCTTAAAATGATGAGCAAGGTTTTCAACCTTGTTGAAAATGGCATTGCCATATCCGGTCACATCAGTTCGCTGCCGCTGGTTGTCAGGAACAACAATAATTGGCAGATTACGTCGGACCGAGCTCAAAAAACCCGACTGTTGCTGACCGAATTTGGGATATCGGACTCACGCTTTGAAAGGGTGACTGGACTGGCGGATCGATCTCCCGCGGCAAGTAACCTAATGGCATCGCGAAACAGACGCATCGAGCTAACCTTGCTTAGAAAAAAAGCAGAAACAAATTAAACAATCATTTTTAAGCGTTAGGAGGAATTTAACCCAAATAAAGCAATAGTTTCGAAATGCGCCAAGTTGTTGCCTAGGAAATTTGTATGACCATATCTTCTTCATTAAATGTTGGCGTCGCGGGACTTAGCGTTAACGCCAGCCGCCTTGCCACGATTTCAGATAACATCGCCAATTCGGCGACCTATGGCTACAAAAGGGCAGTTGCCGATTTCGCCTCGATTGTTCTGAGTGAAAGTGCGGGTACGTATGTTGCGGGCGGTGTCAGGACAAACTCGTTTCGTTTGGTTGATCAAGCCGGTTCGTTAATAACCACTGCCAATTCGACAGACATCGCGATCGGCGGGCGCGGCATGCTCCCCGTAACGACAGCTTCCTCATTGAACGACACAACAGGTGAGCGGCCTTTCATGCTCACAACCACAGGTTCATTCCGGCCCGACGATCAAGGAATTTTGCGAACACCGAGTGGCCTGGTTCTTCTCGGCTGGCCTGCAAACATTGACGGGACTTTGCCGACACACCCAAGGGACTCGGCCGTTTCTCTGGAGCCAGTTACAATTTCTCCCAATCAATACGCTGCCGACCCGACAACAGAAATAAGCCTCGGTGTCAATTTGCCAGCGACCGCGACGCAAGCGGGAGCAAGCGGCATGCCACTGGAAATTTCCATCGAATACTTTGACAACCTCGGTGCCTCTGAAACAATAACGATTGTCTATACGCCGAATGTACCGGCAAGCGGTGCATCGAATATTTGGACAATGCAAGTAATTGACAATGCAAGCGGGTCAACACCTGTTGCAGAATTTGCGTTGGAATTCGACGGAACACGCGGTTCGGGGGGCACGCTTCTCAGCGTCACTCCCGTGTCAGGAGGTACCTATAATGCCGCCGCTGGCGCAGTAGGCATAAACGTTGCGGGGGGGCCAATGACAATAGAAATTGGCGAACCCGGATCCACTTCGCATCTGACCCAGCTTTCGGCCGAGTTTGCTCCAGTTGCAATCAGCAAGAATGGAACGCCCGTTGGCAATTTGTCTGGTATTCAGATTAACGAAAACGGGTTTCTAGAAGCTGTCTTCGACACCGGCCTAACCCGTGTAATCTACCAAATTCCGGTGGCAGATGTTCCAAATCCAAACGGCCTTGCGGCACTGGACGGGCAAGCGTTTCGCGTTACCCCTGATAGCGGTGACTTTTATTTATGGGATGCGGGTGACGGTCCCACTGGTGAAACAATCGGGTTTGCGCGCGAGGAATCCACGACTGATATTGCCGGTGAACTGACGCAGCTGATTCAGACCCAGCGTGCATATTCGTCTAACGCGAAAATCATACAAACCGTCGATGAAATGTTGCAAGAAACTACCAATATCAAAAGGTAATTAAGAAAAAGGTTGCCCAATGAGCATAGGGTCCGCGCTTTCAAACGCCTATTCTGGACTTGTAGCATCGTCCAGAATGGCGGATATTGTTTCCAGCAATGTGGCCAATGCGCTCAACGAAAATTACGCAAGGCGCTCTGTTGAACTCATTGCCGATTCAATTGGCGGCACCGGGGCCGGCGTCATGATCGGTTCAGTTACCCGACTGGAAAGCATAGCTGCAACCAGCACCAGGCGCGCCGCCGATGCAAAAGCCGGATATTCGGGCACACTGGATGTGGCTCTGGAACGTCTTGCATTATCGTATGGCGAAGCTGGCGAAGGTGACTCCCTTCTTTCAAGATCGGTGGGATTTGAAACCGCAATTGTTGCAGCTGTTGCAAATCCGGAATCCTCAAGCACTCTTGTCAACCTTGCCACCCAAGCAAGATCGATCGCAGCAAAAATTGCCGAAATAGCCAAATCAAACCAAAAAATTCGAATGGACGCCGACGCCGAAATTAATGACCTTGTCGATGTCGTGAACTATTCATTAAGCAAGATAGAAGAACTAAATCGTGAAATTAGAACCCAAGTAAGTTCTGGCGGAGAGGCGTCGGCTCTATTTGACCAAAGGCAGACGTTAATTGACGATATTGCAAGCATAATCCCCATCCGGACAATCAAGCGAGCTGGCAATCAAATATCAATTTTTTCCCAAAATGGCGCCCAGCTGTTGGACGGTAGTGCGGCGGTGCTCATTTTTGATAAAAGTGCGCTTATCACATCAGACATGACAATCTCAAATGGCAGTTTGTCCGGCATTTCAATTGGCGGTCAATCAATAAATGTCGGTCTGGGCGAGGGATTGCTCGATGGCGGCAAATTGTCGGCATTGTTTGAAATTCGGGACGACTTGATTCCGAAGGCGGCAAATGCACTCGACGCATTTGTCGCCGATTTGTTTGCGCGAACCCAGAACTCAGCGGTCGACCCAACAATTTCCGCCGGCCTTCCGGGCCTGTTCACCGATGCTGGTGGCGAATTCACCGCAGCTAATACCGACGGAATATCGGATAGAATTGCCGTGAAT
>JANMOK010000057.1:0-15556 GCA_031369165.1 Paracoccaceae bacterium | reverse complement strand
TTATTATATTCGGGGCTGGAAATCACCACTGCATCGGCTCCGGCAATCGCCCGCGCCAAAGCCAGCACTTTCTTCGGAATGCCCGGCCCGGTCTCGATATCTTCGTCAAACACCGGCAGCCGGATGTCGCCTTCAGACCAGTCGCAGTCTCCGAAGGCCCGCCGCGCCTCGGCTAACAGCAGCCGGTTGGTTGAGGCTTTGCGCAGCGCCCCGGAAATACCCAAAACCTTCAAAATTCTACGCCCTTCTGCGCCTTCACCCCGGATCGGAACGGGTGTTTGATCAGTTCCATCTCGGTCACCAGATCGGCGGCTTCGATCAGTTCCTCGGCAGCATTGCGCCCAGTCAGCACCACATGGGTCATCGGCGGCTTCTCATCCCTCAAAAACGCCACCACCTCGGCGACATCGACATAGCCGTAACGCATGGCGATGTTGATTTCATCCAACAGCACCATGTGATTTGTCGCATCAAGGACCAATTCCTTAGCCTTCGCCCAGGCCGCCTGCGCCATCTCAATGTCACGGGTCTTGTCCTGGGTTTCCCAGGTAAACCCTTCCCCCATCGTGAAAAATGAGCACAAATCCGCGAATTTTGATAGGATCAGGTCGCGTTCGCCGGTCGACATCGCGCCTTTGATGAACTGCACCACAGCGCATTTCTGGCCATGCGCAATCTGCCGGAAGATCATGCCAAAAGCGGCGGTCGATTTGCCTTTGCCCTTGCCGGTGTGGACGATGATCAGCCCCTTTTCCCCGGTCTTGGTCGCCATGATCTTGTCCCGCGCGGCTTTCTTTTTCGCCATCTTCTCGGCATGGCGTTCGGTATCTTCACTCATGATGTTCCCCCTCCGGCAATGTGTTTTTTCAGGTCGTCAGCCAAGTTGACCCAAGGCACTCTTTCACCCCAGAACACATGAAATTCAGCACGAAACTGCGAATAATCGTCCAGACTGGCGGCATACAGATGAATATTAGCCAGATCGTCATCGGCATCATACGCCATCGGCGAACCGCAAGTCGTGCAGAAATGCCGGTGCACGCCGGGCGAGGAATTGTACTTCCCCGTCACCTGCCCGGTCCAACGAAACGCCGCCCTAGGCGCCCCAAAAAACGTCGCAAAAGCCGCCGAGCAATTCCGTCGACAACTCTCACAATGACAATGTCCCCGCCAAGCCATCGGTTCGTCGAAGGCATAGGTTGTCGCTTTACACAGGCAGCTTCCGGTGGTGGTCACGATGTCACCTTCTTGCGAAACCAGAAAGACGTCGGACGATCATAGCCGCGGTGGCTTTGGTCGCGCACTTTGACAAATCCCATTTTCAAAAATACCGCGTGGTTTTCCGTAAGTTCAACCCGTGACCCCAGTTCGATTTCCAAAATCCCCTGAGCCATTGCCAACCGTTCCGCCGCATCCATCAACCGCCGCGCCAGCCCTTGCCCGCGATACTGCGCGTCAACCGCCAATCGACCGACATACAGACAATCTGGCTTCACTATTGCGGACATGCAAGCCACCGGCGCACCCGCCACTTCGATCACCAGCACTGCATCCAATGCCGCCAGATCGGCAGCGGTCATCGCCTTCGTCGATGAGAGCGGGTCGATGCGGGCATCCATGTAGTCGAAATTGCGCAGGATCAGCGCGTGCAGCGCGGCAAAGTCATAATAGGGTCCGGCGATGAGAACCGGCCCCGGCCCGGCAAGATCGCGGCGGAAATGCTGTACCTGCTCGCTCGCCTGCCAGCCCAGCCGGGCATGGGCGGCAAGGCTGACCGTATTGGTGACATCGGCATCCGAGCCGATCTCGGTCATCCCTTTCGTCCGCGCCCAGTCCTCCGCCGCCCGCATCAGCGCCGTGCCGATGCCCTGTCGGCGATAGTCCGGGGCGACATACCAAGCCTCAACATAAGCGACCGGCGCTGTCAAACAGCCATCCGCCCAAGGCCGGACCTGCAGAGCTATCAGGCCCGTGATGTCGCCGGTGGCATTCAAAGCGACCAAAATCTCACCCTCGTCTTCGGGGTCAGCAATCGACTGACAGTACAAGTCCTCCAGCATCCGCCGCACGAAGTCGCGGTGGCCGGGCTGCATAGGGATGATTCTCGGGATTGGGAAAAGTTCCATAGTTTCTAGCCCGTGCCAAATAAGCCGGTCAAGCAGCCCAAAAACTGGCCTTTTACCCCAATTGTCGGCACATTTTCCGGCATGGATCGCCCCAGTTCATCGTCGTCAAAGTCTAAATCAACCAATCAATGCCGCCAGCAATCCGTGCGCGGAGTTACTGCGCGGCACCCAAAGCCCTCGCTCAATCGCCTCGTCCAGACGTTGCGCAATCTCGCGCAAAGCTGCGGGATTGTGCTCAAAAATGAAGTCCCGCACAGCTTCATCTTCCAGAAACGCCGCATGAACCAGATCGAAATGATGGCTTTTGACGGCCCCTGTCGTAGCAGCAAAGGCAAACATGTAGTCCACCGTCGCGGCCATCTCGAACGCACCTTTATAGCCGTGCCGCATCACCCCGGCGATCCATTTCGGATTGACGACTCGGCTGCGAACCACCCGGCCAATCTCATCCTCCAGCGTCCGAATAACGGGGCGTTCGGGGCGGGAATGGTCGTTGTGATAGACCGGCCGGTTGCGACTCTGCAGAGTTGAAACCGCTGCCGCTGCGCCGCCTTCAAACTGATAATAATCATCGGAATCCAGCAGGTCATGCTCGCGGTTGTCTTGGTTTTGCACCACGGCTTCAACCTGCGAAAGCCGCGTTTCCAGCACGTTTCGAGCATTTTCGCCACACGCGCCACCGCCATAAGCATAGCCACCCCATTCCAGATAAGCCTCGGCCAGATCGGCCTTGTTTCCCCACAGCCGCTCGTCGATCATTGCCTGCAAACCAGCACCATAGGCTCCCGGTTTTGACCCAAACACCCGCCGGGCATCGCCTTCGGTGCGAAACCGCGCCGCTGCTGGGTTCATCTCAACCGGCTCGTCCAGCGCCATCACGGCTTTCACCGCCGAATCCACCAAGTCCATTTGCTGCGGGAAGGCATCCCTGAAGAACCCCGATACCCGCAAGGTCACGTCGACCCGTGGCCGGTCCAGTACGCCCAATGGCAATACCTCAAACCCCGTCACGCGGCGGCTCGCCGCTTCCCAAACCGGCTTGACCCCCATCAACGCCAGGCATTGAGCGATATCATCGCCGCCGGTACGCATGTTCGACGTGCCCCAGGCCGTCAGCAGCAGCGCGCGCGGCCAGTCGCCGTTGTCCTGCAAATGCCTTTCGATCAACAGGTTGGCCGATTTCCAGCCCAGCGCCCAAGCGGCTTGCGTGGGCAAAGCCCGGCTGTCGACCGAATAGAAGTTGCGACCGGTCGGCAGTACATCCAGACGACCCCGTGTAGGCGCACCAGAGGGGCCTGGTGGCACGAAACGCCCATTCAGGGCTACCAGAAGCCCAGCACCCTCCCGCGCCCCACAGGCGCGAATTGCGGGCAAGACGACGTTGTGGAGTTCCTCAATCACGGCAGCAACGCGCGTATTTTGCCTGTGCATCTCAAGACCTTCAACCAACCGCGTTGCCAGCCACTCCAGCCTCTCAACCGTGTCACCCGTGCTGCGCCACGGGTCACTGGAAGCCGCCAACAGCCCTTTCGGCCTTGGTCCGTTCCAAACCGCGCTCATATCGCAGTCCAGCGGATCAAACCCCAGCGCCATATCATCCGCCATCGCCCGCAGCAGCGATGCGTTCCGCCCTTTCCCATCGCCCCGTGGCACCCGCACCAAGGCCAGCGCCAAATCGCGTTCCTGCACCCCCAAAGGCGACACACCAAAAACATGCAACCCATCGCGAATTTGCGCTTCTTTCAAATCACACAAATAGGCGTCGAGCCGGGCCAAATCACCCGTCTCGTCCTGACCCTTCATCCCCACATCTTCGGCAATACCACTGGCCAAGGTCAGCTTCAGAATCTCGCGTCGTAGATGCTCCAGCCGCCGCCGATCTACGCCAGCGGCCTCGTAGTATTCGTCAACCAAAGCCTCCAAATCCTTCAGCGGCCCATAGGTTTCGGCCCGGGTCATTGGTGGAGTCAGGTGGTCGATGATCACCGCCTGCGCCCGCCGCTTGGCCTGCGTGCCTTCGCCGGGATCGTTGACGATGAATGGATAGATATGCGGCGTTGGGCCGAGTATGGCTTCGGGCAGACATTCGTTCGAAAGCGCCAGCGCCTTGCCCGGCAGCCATTCCAGATTTCCATGTTTGCCCATATGCACGATCGCATCGGCTCCAAATGTCCCGCGCAGCCAGAAATAGAAGGCGAGATAATGGTGCGGCGGCACCAGATCGGGTGAATGGTAGGTGTTTTTGGGGTCGATGTTATAGCCGCGCGCCGGCTGGATTCCGACAACGACATTGCCAAATTCCAGCACGGAAAGCAAAAAATGGCCGTCTTCTATGAACGGGTCGGCTTCTGGGCACCCCCATCGATCTTCGATGCGGGCGCGCAAGGCATATGGCAGGTTGGTGTAGGCGGCGAGGTAGTCGGCCAAATCTAGACGGACGCCACCGGTCCTATTGGTGCGATCAGTCAGCCAGTTTGTCGGACCGGCAAGAATCGCAGCCATCAAAGCGTCGCTGTGTGGTGGCAAATCTTGCGTTCGATAACCCGCCCGTGCCAGCAACCCCAGAACATGAACCGTCGCTGCGGGTGTATCCAGCCCCACCCCGTTGGCCAGCCGCCCGTCTTTGTTGGGATAATTGGCAAGGATCAGCGCGACCTTGCGTTCCGACGCCGATTTTCCCCGCAAGTTCGCCCAATTCGCCGCCAAATCAGCGACAAAATCAATCCGGTCGCCTCGTGCCATCCAAGAGGTGATGGGGCATTGAGTCGCCTTATCAAAAAACGCTTGCCCTTTGAATGCGACCGCCCGCGAAAGCACGCGTCCATCCACTTCAGGCAACGCGACGTTCATGGCTATGTCGCGGGCAGAAAGCCCGGTCAAGCCGCTTTCCCATTGTTCCTCGGTCGTCGCCGCCAGCACGACTTGCAAGACAACCGCAGCATTCGCTGCCAACGGGTTCGCCGCGCCAGTAATATCCGAATGGGCCGAACCGGTGGCGAAGGCGGTGAAGTTCAGGATCACAGTTGGCGGCGCTTGGTCCAGCAGATGTTCCAGCGTCGCCACCGAGACCGGGTCTTTCAGCGATGCGACAAATACCGGCAATGGATTGAGGCCGCGCCGCATCAGCGCTTTGACCATGCGATTGATCGGCGCAAGGCCCGCCCCTTGCAGCAAAGCGCGATAAAAGACCAACGGCACTATCGGTGCGTTCGCCGCCCAATTTCCTCGAATCGTGCTCAAATCCGCTGATTCAGCCCCCGGCCAATACAGGCCGGCTTTCAACAAAGGCTTAGCCGCAACCGGCCGTTCGCACTTGCCGACAATCGCCCCAGCATACCGCAAAAAGTTGCCCGCATTCACCGGTCCGCCTTCGACACAATAAGCGAACAGGGCCTCCCAGTCGGCGCGCAGCACCGAAGAAAGATGCCACAGTTCCTCGTCCGGCTTGTCATCCCCCGGCAATACCGCGAACGGCACACCGGCCTGCCGCAGTCGGATGGCATACTGCTCCAATCCATAGCGCCAGTAGCCGGTGCCGCCCAGAACCCGGGCGACCACCAGTTTGGATTTCCCCGCACAATTGTCCAGATGCAGGTCAATCGACATCGGATGTTGCAGATGTGCCAGATTGATCAGCCGCAGGCTGGCCCCGCCGATCTCGGCATGCGCCTCAGCCCATAACGCCAGTTCGCTGTCCGCCGCCGAAATCGCCACAATGTCGGCGGGTGTCTGCCCCGGGTCAACCGCGACCGAGCCGTCGTCGATCATCCCCGGCTGAGCGACGAGCAGGTGCATCAGACGTTCAGTCCGGCCTCAATCGCCGCACGGTCCAGACCGGTTTCGCCGATCACAACCAACCGGGTCTTGCGCGCACCCCTGTGGGGTTGGTCATAATAAGTGTCGATCCTTTGGCCGACGGCCTGAATCGTCATCCGCAGCGGTTTGCCCTGCACAGCGACGAAGCCTTTCAGACGCAATATGTCATGCTTGCGGATCACATTATTGACTCGCTCAATAAACCGAGCCGGATCGACGATTTCCACCAATTCCAGCACGAAACTCTCAAATTCGTCGTGGTCGTGATCCTCACCCTCACTGTCGTGGTGTGGGGCAAAGCGGGCGGCCATGTCATTTTCCGCCGCCGCGGATTGCCCCAGCAACACGGCTATGGGCAATGCCCCCATGCTGGCCTTGACGATGCGCACGCCATCACGAGTTTCGCCCCGCAACCGCGCGGTTAGATCGTCGGTTTCAACCGCCGTCAGCAAATCGGTCTTGTTGAGGACAATCATGTCGGCGCAGGCGAGTTGATCGTCAAACAACTCCGATAAAGGCGTTTCGTGGTCCAGCGCGGCATCCTCCGATCTCTGTGCATCGACTGCAGTTTCGTCATGCGCAAAACGTCCCTCGCAAAGTGCCTTGCCGTCGACCAAGGTGACCACCCCATCCACAGTCACCCGGTTGCGGATTTCCGGCCAGCCAAAGGCGCGGACCAGTGGTTGCGGCAATGCCAGGCCGCTGGTCTCAATCACGATATGATCGGGTTTTTCAGCACGATTCAGCAGTTTTACCAGTGCGGGAATGAAATCATCCGCGACGGTGCAACAAATGCAGCCATTGGAAAGTTCGATCATATCTTCGTCACGGCATCCTTCAATTGCGCATCCTTTCAGAATTTCGCCGTCCACTCCCAAATCGCCAAATTCGTTGATGATCAGGGCAATCCGCCTGCCCTCCGCGTTTTGCAGCATGTGGCGGATCAGCGTGGTTTTGCCCGAACCTAGAAAGCCGGTGATGATGGTGGCCGGGATTTTCGCGCTCATGTCAAAGTCCCTTCTCTCTGCCAGAAATAGGCTGTGAAAAAGCCCAATACGGCCCACCCGACAGCCGCGACCGCTAATGCTTTGCCAGCGAAATCCGCAGCAAGTTCCGGCGGAACAACTCCGGCGAAGGCCCAGGGTTGTGGTGCACCCAGCACATGCGGCAAAGCCAATAATGCGATGCCCGCGCCCCAAATTGCCCAGTTTCGCCCATACCCAATCAACGCCAATCCGCCGATCGATGCCGCCACCGTTGCCGCCCACCAGATCTGTCGCGCGCCCAGATCAGCCGCCGCCGATCCGGGTAATTCGGGTGAAAGGCCAGCGGCGGGGAGCAGGTGGAACGCAAAAAATCCGGCAATTCCCCAGATCAATCCGGTCCGCGGCGAAATGGCGTGGCCACGTGACGTGACAAAAGCAAAGCCGGCAACCAGGACCAAAGCAAAGCCGCATTGCGCCGCGACGGTCGCAAGTATGGTCAGAAATGACCTTTTCGTGCTTGATTCTGCGTTTTCTGCAGCAACTTGGTCACCGTGCTCACCCGCCACAATGTTATGCCCCGCCCCGGCAAAATGGGTCAGCACGCCGGTTTCATACTTCTCCGCCTCCAGAATCACTGGAACGGTCAACAATAGTTGCAACGCGGCGACGATCAGCCCCGCAGCAAATCCAGCATACAAGGCGCTGGCGACCAGTTTTTTGAGCATGGATCAGTGGCAGGGAAAGCCGGTGGAATGGCGCGTGTCATGCGTTGCGCCGTGGAGGGTGTCTGCTGAAGCGAACCCGGTCACAAACAGCGTTGCGATGCCAAGAAATGCCGTGATTACAATAGCATAAACGTCAGAACGCGCACCGGTCAGGGTGGTTGCAGTCATTTGTCTCTCCTCGCCGTCACACCCGACGGCTGTTAAACGTTTCCTGCGTGGCTGGTCTCCTGGCTCGCGGGTCGATGCACCTTCGCTCCCTTCCCGGTATTTCTACCAGTGGTGTTGAGCGGGGCGCTCACCGCATACAGTCGCGGGGGCGGCTTTGGCATTGGGGCCCGATTTGGGTGCGCCCGTTCCAAATTCCCAGTTAGTCCCCAGACGCTTTGCGCATCCTTCAGGGAACCATGCGCCGCCAATTGAGGCTAATTCTTGAACTTGGTCAAGGCGGAATGCGACCGCTTAAAAGGGGTAAACGAACGAAATTTCGATGTGCACCAAGCGTGCAAAAAGCGTGCACCGGACGTGCATACGATTAAGGTGGGCAAAGCGGCGGAAAAATCGGCACTCCCGCCGCGAAACCCCAATAACCGATTGGTTGAAAAGTAGACGCAGCAGCCAAACTTTGTGCTATGTCAGGGATTACAGGGGGATTCGTCGGCAGTGGAAATATTCGTGTCGCTCATTTCTGGAATTATTGGCGGCAACGTCGCGGGCGCGGTGCTGAAACCGCTGAATTTGGGCATGCTCAACAATTCTGTAGCTGGACTATTTGGCGGGTTCATCGCCAATTTGGCATTGGCCCGTTTGTTTTCAAGCACGGCATTGGCAGAAATCGAAGCGTCAAATGCTGCGAAACTGATCCTGCTGCTTTTGGCTGCCAGTGCTGGCGGTTTTTGCATGACGCTGCTGGGCGGAATCTTGCGGCGGGCAACCTTTCGCCGCTAGTCAGACAACCCCAATACATCAAGCATTGAATATTCGCCCGGTTTCTTGCCCTGGCCCCAAAGTGCTGCTTTGACGGCACCATTGGCGAAAACCAGACGCTCGTCGGCGATGTGGCGCAGGATGATACGCTCGCCCGGGCCCGCGAAGATAACGTCGTGCTCGCCGATGACTTTGCCGCCACGGATGGCGGCAAAGCCGATGTCGCCTTTGCGCCGCGCGCCTGTCGCGCCATCACGACCACGGTCAGCGTGGTCTTTGAGGCTGATTCCACGCCCGGATGCGGCGGCTTCACCCAGCATCAAGGCGGTGCCCGACGGCGCATCGACTTTTTGGTTATGGTGGGATTCGATGATTTCGATGTCGTACTCCTCGCCCAAAGCAGCAGCGACCTTTTGGGTCAGGACTGTCAACAAATTGACGCCCAGGCTATAGTTTCCCGCCCGGATAATGGCGCAGTGATAGGACGAGGCTTTCAGCTTGCCCAAGTCATCCTCTGAAAGTCCGGTTGTGCCGATCACGTGTACGGCGCGAGCTTGGGCGGCGAGGATGGCATGATTGACCGTAGCGACGGGAGGTGAAGTCGAGAACCGCACGGGCATGGACGATAGCGTCAATTGGGTCGTCGTGGACGATCAGGCCGCGACTGGGCCCACCCAGACATTCGCCCAAATCCTGGCCGATCCATTCGGACCCCGGTCGCTCTGTGACCCCGATCAGCCTGCAGGACGGATTGGCGTCGACGGCCTGCACAAGCATCCGCCCCATGCGGCCCGAAGCGCCCATGACGGCGATTGGAATTTGTTCGGCCATTTTGCCACCTGCTTGCAATTGCGGCATCCTTGGCATAGCGCAAAGCGCATTGAAAGAGAGGTTGCATGGCACGGGGCAAATCTAGCAACACATCGCAGCGACAGTTGCGCGTGGGTGAGGTGATCCGCCATGCTTTGTCGCAGGCTTTGGCACGCGGCGATACGCACGACCCCGATCTGGCGCATGTGTCGGTGACGGTCAGCGAGGTGCGGATGTCGCCAGATTTGAAAATTGCGACAGCGTTTGTTTTGCCGTTGGGCGGGGTGAATACCGAGGTGGTGATCAAGGCTTTGGCACGCAACAAGGCCGAGTTAAGACATTTGGTGACGCGCGAGGTGAAGCTGAAATTCTCGCCGGATTTGCGGTTTCTGGCCGACACGACGTTTGATGAAATGGACAAGACCCGCGCCATGCTGGAAAGCGACGCGGTGAAGCGCGATTTGGGGCGTGAGTGAAACGCCGGGTTGATGGCTGGGTGGTTTTGGACAAGCCGGCCGGGATCAGTTCTGCCGCTGCCGTCAACCGGGTGAAATGGGCGTTTCAAGCACAAAAAGCCGGACATTCGGGGACGCTGGACCCGGCGGCGACCGGCGCTTTGGCGATTGCCCTGGGCGAGGCGACCAAGACGATTCCGGTGCTGGAAGATGTGCAGAAAGCCTATCGGTTTGTGGTGCGCTGGGGGCAGGCGACGAATACGGATGATGCCGAAGGGGTATTGATTGGATCGTCGGAATTGCGGCCTGATACGGCGGCAATTCGGGCAGCTTCGGCGGGGTTTGTCGGCGATATTCTGCAGGTTCCACCGCAGTTTTCGGCGGTGAAAGTTGGCGGCGAACGCGCCTATGCTTTGGCGAGAGCGGGTGAAGCGCTGGAACTGGCCGCGCGACCCTTGCGGGTTGCGTCGCTGGAGTTAGTGGACCAACCGGATTTGGACCACGCGGTGTTTGAGATGGTCTGCGGCAAAGGCGGCTATGTAAGGGCGATTGCACGCGATTTGGGGGCTGTTTTGGGCTGTTTTGGCCATGTTTTGACCCTGCGGCGGTTATGGACAGGGCCGTTTTCGCTGGATCAGGCGCATGGGCTGGAACGGTTTGCGGATCGTGTGCCTGAGTTGGATGGGTTGTTGTTGCCAGTGAAGACGGCTTTGGGCGAGGTGGCGGAGTTGGAATGTTCGGAACAGCAAGCCGCATTGCTGCGCAACGGCATGGCGGTTTCGTTGGGTGGAGCTGAGGGCGAGAATTGGGTGTCGTGTAGTGGCGAGCCAGTAGCGATTGGGGTGGTGTTGGGTGGCGAGTTCAGGCCGGGGAGGGTGTTTGTGGGGTGAAAGATTTTGAAATTTACGAAATCTTATTCAGACTCGGCGATTTCTTTTCATACGAAACATGCGTCACTTTCGCGCCATACTGGTGGAGTATTGCACTTCCAATGCCCACCTAAAGGTGTAGAATCTGTGCAAGGCGTACAAAACGCCAAAGTTCGGAGGGAGTTAGATGAAAAAGAACCAAGCGAGCGTCGCTCGCTCCTCAGGCGTTGATATCGAAATAGAGCGCAATTTGCGCGTATTTCGGGAAAAGTTGCAGAACCTAAAATTGCATCACGCGGGGCGCTACGTATTAATGCACTCTGAAGAAATCGTAGGTATTTACGATACAGTCAGGGATGCGCAAACGACTGGCGCTGCAATGTTCTCGGACGGCATATTTTCGATTCAAAAGGTCTCATCAGACCCAATCAACTTAGGGTATTTCTCCTATGCCCTGCCTGTGGCTGCAGCACAATAAGTCTCAGATATTCCTCAATGTTGGCATTGTAGATGCCAATACCGTTGTCGATTTGGTCGGCGGCAACAGACCCGACATTCAGAACAACATGTTTACAGCTTTGTTGGATACGGGCGCTCAAGTCACCGCAATCTCCAAAAGGGCAGCCGATAAATTGGGGCTTCGTCCTATTGGAAAGGTTCCAATTCAGGGCGTTGGAGGGCTAAGTTATCACAATAACTATTTTTTTCAAGTGGCAATGGTGATTCCAATTGGCGAGCAAAACGCGGGGAAAATTGAACTTGCGGTGCATATTTTTCACAAACCGATTGAGGGCGTTGAGTTAAATATAGCGGGCGATCAATTTGACGTTTTGTTGGGCATGGATATTATTTCGAATTGCTCGCTAGCCATTGAGGGCAACGGAACTTTCAGCCTGTCGTTTTAAAATGCCACATCCCCAACCCCCTTCCCATCCCCGTCAAAATCCGCCATACACCGCCGCGCTGGCTCTAGGAATCGCCTAGGACTGGCTCTCGCCATTTTGACCCTGCTGGACGACATCCCGGCTTGGCCTGAAATGGGGGGACGGAAACACTAATCAGGAGTATCCCGATGTCGATTACGCCAGACGTCAAAGCGACGTTGATCAAAGACTATGCGACCGGGGAAAAAGATACCGGTTCGCCCGAGGTGCAAGTGGCGATTCTGACCAGCCGCATCAACACATTGACCGAGCATTTCAAGGCCCACGTCAAAGACAACCATTCGCGTCGCGGGTTGCTGAAAATGGTGGCTTTGCGCCGCAAGCTCTTGGACTACGTCAAAAGCAAGGACGAGGCGCGGTATCAAACTTTGATCACCCGGCTAGGCGTCCGCCGCTAAATCCAACATGAAACGCGCCTTTTGGGGCGCGTTTTGCATTTCAAGGGGCCCGTGCAGGTGCCCGAAATCGTTACGATTCCGAAACTTGCCAAAGCTGTCCGCATGCCGACGCCCGCTGACCTAGGGCAGAGGCGGGATGTTATGAAACGGGTCCGTGGCAGGTGCCACGTATCGCGGTCTTGCCAGGGGGCAATGGCCGCTGAAGGGAAACGAAATGTTCAAAATTCACAAGAAATCAATCCAATGGGGCAATGAGACGCTGACGCTGGAAACCGGCAAGATGGCCCGTCAGGCCGATGGCTCGGTTATTGCCACTTATGGCGAAACAACCGTGCACGCCGCCGTGGTGTTCGAGAAGAAACCGAAAGAGGGTTTCGACTTCTTTCCGCTGACCGTGCATTATCAGGAAAAATACTATGCCGCCGGTAAAATTCCGGGTGGCTTTTTCAAACGCGAAGCACGCCCGACCGAGAAGGAAACCCTGACTTCGCGGCTGATCGACCGTCCGATCCGGCCGCTGTTTGTTGAGGGTTTCAAGCACGAAACCCAAGTTGTCTGCACGGTTCTAAGTCACGATCTGGAGAATGATCCCGATATCGTGGCGCTGATTGCTGCATCCGCTGCGCTGGTGATTTCCGGCGTGCCATTCATGGGGCCGATTGCGGCGGCGCGGGTAGGATTTTCCAACGGCAAATATGTGCTGAACCCGCCCGTTGATGACATGGACAAGCTGCGCAACAACCCCGAACAACGGCTGGATCTGGTGGTTGCGGGAACGCAGGACGCGGTGATGATGGTGGAATCCGAGGCTTATGAGCTGTCGGAAGAAGAAATGCTGGGCGCGGTGGTGTTTGGCCACGAGCAGATGCAGCCGGTTATCCAGATGATTATCGACTTGGCTGAAAAAGCGGCGAAAGAGCCGTTTGATTTTTCTGCGCCGGATTATTCGGCCTTGTACAAGAAGGTCGAGAAGGCGGGCGCGAAGGATATGCGCAAAGCATTCGCCATCAAAGACAAGCAAGAGCGGACCAAGGCGATTTCGGCGGCGCGCGATGCGGTGACCGCGAGTTTGACTGAAGACGAAGCTGCCGACAAGAACCTTGGCACCTGCTTCAAGAAACTGGAAAGCGACGTTCTGCGCGGCGATGTCATCAAAACCGGCAAGCGCATTGACGGGCGGGATTTGACAACCGTGCGTCCGATTGTATCGGAAGTTGGTCTGCTGCCACGCACGCATGGCTCGGCGCTGTTCACGCGTGGCGAGACGCAAGGCTTGGTGGTGACCACGCTTGGCACCGGCGACGATGAACAGATCATCGACGCGCTGCACGGCGAAAGCCGCTCGACATTCCTGCTGCACTACAACTTCCCGCCGTATTCGGTGGGTGAAGCGGGTCGCATGTCGGGTCCGGGCCGTCGTGAGATTGGTCATGGCAAGCTGGCGTGGCGGGCGTTGCAGGCGGTACTGCCCGCTGCGACCGAGTTTCCCTATACCATTCGCTTGGTTTCCGAGATCATGGAATCGAACGGTTCCAGTTCGATGGCCACGGTCTGCGGCGGCTCGCTGTCGATGATGGATGCCGGTGTGCCGCTGAAAGCGCCGGTGGCCGGTGTAGCGATGGGGCTGATCCTTGAAGGCGAGGAATTCGCGGTGCTGACCGATATCCTCGGCGACGAGGATCACCTCGGCGACATGGATTTCAAGGTTGCGGGCACGGCGAACGGCATCACCAGCCTGCAGATGGACATCAAGGTGGCCGGGATCACCCCGGCGATCATGAAACAGGCTTTGGCCCAGGCCAAGGACGGTCGGCTGCATATCCTCGATGAAATGTCCAAGGCTCTGACCGAGGGGCGGCACGAGTTCTCGGCCCATGCCCCGCGCATTGAAACCATGACGGTGCCGACCGACAAAATCCGCGAAGTGATTGGTTCGGGCGGCAAGGTGATCCGCGAAATTGTCGAATTGTCCGGGGCCAAGGTCGATATCAACGACGATGGCGTGATCAAGATTGCTTCGGCCAATGCCGAGTCGATCAAGAAAGCCTACGACATGATCTATGCGATTGTGGCCGAGCCGGAGGTCGGCGGCATCTACACCGGCAAAGTCGTCAAGTTGATGGATTTCGGCGCATTCGTGAACTTTTTCGGCAAACGCGACGGTTTGGTTCACGTCAGCCAATTGTCCGCCGAACGGGTGAACCACCCCAAAGACATCCTGACCGAGGGTCAGGAAGTGAAAGTCAAGCTGATGGGCTTTGACGACCGCGGCAAGGTGCGGCTGTCGATGCGGGCGGTCGACCAGAAAACTGGTTTGCAGATTGAGGGGGCGGAGTAGGCTCCGCCGAATTCGGCGCGATAATCGAGCCCCGGTGGAAACGCCGGGGCTTTTTGTTTTGGTTTCCGGCGGCCTTCGCGTCCATCAAGACTTTTTGACGCTGCCTCGAATACAACAAGGTCGTTTGACGACATCACAGTGGCGATTCCTTCCTTACGAGAAGACACCACCGCTTCTTGCCGCCGAAGTGGCGCGAGCAGGATTTCACTGTTATGCATCGCTGCCAACATCTGGTTGTAACGGGCTATAGCAGCCGACATTTCAGCCAAGGTTTGGAGCAAGCGCTTGTAATCGAGACTTTCGGGTGGGAATGGCGTTTTCTCAAGTCAAATACTATACCAATGCACGCGAAGCCCCTAAACAGGACAAAAGCCATGCAGGAGGATCACCATGCGCCTTGGTCTTGATTTTGGCGGAACGAAAATTGCGGGCGTGGTTCTCGGCGCAGATGGTACCGAACTGGCCTCTGGACGCGTTCCGACACCGAGGCATGATTACGACGGCTGCATTCGGGCGATCAAGGGTTTGACGGAAAAACTGGAGGCCGATGCGGGCGGTCGGATCGAGCAGGTCGGGATCGGGGTGCCGGGATCGGTGGACCGTGAAACCGGCGTGGTAACGCTGGGCAATTCGGTCTGGATCACCAATCGCGACCTTAAGGGCGATCTGAAGGCGGCTCTCAACCGTCCGGTAAAGGTTGCGAATGACGCCAATTGTTTTGCTCTGTCAGAAGCCGTTGATGGTGCCGGGACCGGGGCCAAGGTGGTGTTTGGCATCATCCTCGGTTCGGGTGTTGGCGGCGGTCTGGTTGTCGATGGCAAGGTCATCGAAGGCGTCAATGCCGTCGCGGGCGAATGGGGACATATGCCGCTGCCAACGCCGATGGATGACGAGCGGCCCGGCCCGATCTGTTCCTGTGGCGTGGCCGGGCATTGTGAGGCCTGGCTTTCGGGCCGCAGCATGGCCGAAGACCACGCCCGCCGCACAGCGCGGGACGCCGCGCAGGCGATGACGGCACCGGAAGTGGTGGCTTTGGCCGAGTCGGGAGATTTGGCGGCGGAGGAAACCCTGCGCCGTTATGAGGACCGGCTGGCAAGGTCGCTGGCGCTGATCGTCAACGTCCTCGACCCCGATGTGATCGTCTTTGGCGGCGGCATGTCGAACG
>JANMOK010000416.1:0-2681 GCA_031369165.1 Paracoccaceae bacterium | reverse complement strand
CACATCGGCGCCGCCACCGGCGATCACCTGTGCGGGATCAATGTCGGGACCGCCGGGCAGGATGGTGACATCCAGATTTTCCTCGGCATAAAACCCCTGCGCCTGCGCCACGTAATAGCCTGCAAACTGCGCCTGGGTGACCCATTTCAGCGGCATGGTCACCTTGTCTTGGGCCTCGGCGGCAAATGCCGCCAGCGACAATGCGCCCGCCAATAGACCGGTAATCGCGTATTTCATCTTAACCACTCCCTGTTGAAATTCATCCATTGTTCCGCCGTTGCGACGGATGCCAGAACGTGACCGCCCTTTCGATAAGCGTGACCACACCATAAAATGCCGAACCGGCCATCGCTGCAACGACAATCTCTGCCCAGACCATATCAAGCGCCAGCCGCCCGACCTCGGTCGAAATGCGAAACCCCATGCCGACGATCGGTGAGCCG
This sequence comes from Paracoccaceae bacterium, assembly GCA_031369165.1. Lineage (GTDB taxonomy): Bacteria > Pseudomonadota > Alphaproteobacteria > Rhodobacterales > Rhodobacteraceae > JANMOK01. The sequence continues at coordinate 2,238 of JANMOK010000416.1, read as the reverse complement.
AAAAATTCGGCGACAATCGCCCCAATCAAAGCCAGGGTCGTGGCAATCTTCAAGCCATTGAAAATGAACGGTCCCGCGGCGGGCAGGCGCAGTTTTACAAGCGTTTGCCAATAGGAAGCGGCATAGGTCTGCATCAGGTCTTTTTGCATGTCATCAGCTGCGGTCAGCCCCTGCACCGTGTTGACCAGCATCGGGAAGAAAACCATCACCACCACCACGGCGGCCTTGGATTGCCAGTCAAACCCGAACCACATCACCAGAATCGGGGCCATGCCGATGATCGGCAAAGCGGCGACGAAATTGCCGATCGGCAGCAGCCCGCGTTTGAGGAAATCGGAACGATCGACCAGAATCGCCGTCAGAAACGCCGCGCCGCAGCCGATGACATAGCCCGACAACGCGCCTTTGACGAAAGTTTGCCGGAAGTCGGCCCAAAGCGTCGGCAGCGAGCTGGCGAACTTGGCACCGATCATCGAGGGCGGCGGCAAGATCACGCTTGGCACCTGCAACCCGCGCACGATCAATTCCCACATCGCCAGCAGCGTTATGCCGAAAATCGACGCCGCAACAAACCGGGTGGAGCGCGACCACGAATGTCTGGCCAAAGTGATATTGACCAACCAGCCAGCCGCCCAGACCAGCAATCCGGCAAAAACCATCATCGGATGAACCCCATCCGTTTGCTGACAACGCGCTCGATCAGGCCGACGATGGCAACCAGCGACGCCGCGACGGTTGCCGCCATGAACAAAGCCGACCAGATTTGAATGGTCTGGCCGTAATAGGAACCGCTCAACAACCGGGCCCCCAATCCGGCTACTGCCCCCGTTGGCAATTCCCCGACGATTGCGCCGACCAGCGACGCGGCGATGCCGACTTTCAACGAGGTGAACAGATAGGGCACCGAACTGGGCAGCCGCAGTTTCCAGAACGTCGCCGCCTTACCCGCATTCCAAGTCTGCATCTGGTCCAATTGGATCGGGTCGGGTGAGCGCAGCCCTTTGACCATGCCAACGACGACCGGAAAAAACGACAGATAGGCGCTGATGATCGCCTTCGGAATCAACCCCGAAATGCCGACTGCGTTCAGGACCACAATGATCATCGGCGCGATGGCTAGGATCGGAATTGTCTGGCTGGCAATCGCCCAAGGCATGACGCTCAAGTCCATCGCCCGGTTGTGGACGATTCCGACCGCCAACAGGATGCCAAGACCCGAACCAATGGCAAAACCCAGCAGCGTCGCCGAAAGCGTGATCCACGAGTGATAGACCAAACTGCGTTTCGAGGTGACGGGCTTCATCGCCACGGTATCCCACAATTCGACAGCCAGCTGATGCGGGGCAGGCAAGCGCGGTTTCTCTTGACTCCACGTATCGGCAATGTGCTCGGCTGTGGTCAAAACCCGGTTTTCACGCCCCATCCTGTCATTGGTCCAAGCGGAATTGAGCACGATGGCCATAAGATACCACAGCGCGATGAGGGCGATTGTCACAACCAAAACCGGCAACCCGCGTCTCATGCCCAAACCCTTGCATTCAGGGTTCCCCAAATACTCAAAACTGTGCCCGCGGCAGGCGAAATATTTGAGTATTTTAAGAATCCTGAAAGGAATCGGGGTTTAGTTTCATTGCACGGAACAGGCTGGAGAGCCGATGACCGTGAACACTGAAAGCCCCCTGTCAGGTAAAGCTGGCAGGGTGTTTTTTGGGGGTCAGGCATGGCCCCGCCTTTCCCAAAAGCCACGCGCCAGGAACGTCAGAACCGTGATGATGACGAACCCCACGCTGCCAGCGTAAGACGGCGAGACATCGCCAAACAGGGCGCGGTCCAGTGTGGTTGGGTTGCTGCGGCGTGCAGCAATGGGGGTTTGATAGCGGTACTCGACCCACAGCAAGACGGCACACAGCACGCACAGGCCAAGCAGGATCGGCCAGTGCGCCAGAGTGTAAGCGGCCGGTCTGGGCGGGGTCTTCACATAACAACTTTTGGTTTAAATGTAACTTTCTAAATTATTATCATTAAAGTTTTTGAACAGGCCCAAAGCAACCTGTGAGCTTTTCTGTGGTTTTACCTTTCCGCTGCTGCTTAACCATATATCTGTGGGCAATGAGGCTGTGCTGTTAGGAACAGAATGAAGGAACTGGTTCATCAATGTCCAGGATGCTTTTATGGAGGTGGTCGGATTAATAGAGATCTTGGTCGTAACCCGTGGCTCAATAGCAGTGTAAGTAGCGC